>JAUVDV010000134.1 GCA_030595125.1 Deltaproteobacteria bacterium | reverse complement strand
GCGACCTGAGGTCGCACCTTTTTTGTTTTTTTGAGTGTTCGCATACCCAAATAGACGAAGCCGGCGCGGCCTTTTTCATTAATATTTTCAACAATTTAAGATCGCGCGGGATCATGCCTGATCTTGAGGGGATCTTTCAGGTGTGGACAGCAGGCGCCGCCTTTTGACGGGCAGGACTCCGATACGGGCAGCACTAATGCCGATTCGGATACGGACAGCGACACCGACTCGGATACTGACAGCGACACCGATTCGGATACTGACAGCGACACCGATTCGGATACGGACAGCGACACCGATTCGGATACGGACACGGACACAAATACCAATGTTGGATATCTGACGCTGACTTTCATGGAAAAGGATTGGTACTCACAGGATTACGAGGAGCATAACATCCTGGTTGGTCCGGCCTCGTCCACCGACCCTGAAGACGGATCCTGGACGGTCATTGCCGACGGAACCGACCTTGTGATCACTTCGAGTGACTTTGTCCAGGGACCCCTCCTCGACGTTTCATCGTGGTCGGGACAGAGCATCCGAATAGCTTTCTATTACACTGGAAACAACGCCGATAAGTGGTACGTCGAAGATGTCTGCATCGGATATTCGGATCTGTCCACGCCGCCGTCCAGTTGCCCTGTCTTCTCCGATGGGTTTGACTCGTCAATCTACCCGGATTTGCCATCCGACTGGGTCGTCGTGTCCGGAGCATCAGATGGTGACAGCGACAATTGGCGAGCCTCGTCGTCAGAATATGTCAGCTCACCAACTTCAGCGACAATAGACTACGGCAACAATCAGGATGATTATCTCGTCTCCCCGTCAATATCGGTTCCGTAACGACATCATTTGTTCTTTGCGGGTGCGCAAGCGCCAAACCAAGCGGGAGCCTGTTTCTTGGCCCTTCCCGTCAGCAAAGAGATATAATGCCCGTATCGAAACTTCTTGTTGTGGAGGGCATATGCCCAGATTGATGATTGTTATCGGACTCATGGGGGGAGTGATTGCCCACGCCGGAGGTTGTCACAGCGTGAAAGGCTTGAAAGACGACGCCGGGGACGGTGGAAACCCGTCGATCTGCGCTCAGGCCGGCGGCTATTGTGAGGACAACAAATGGGATATGTGTGATCCCGGTTACGAGCCATACCTGGACGATCAGACCCTCGACTGCAACGGGCGGTGCTGTGTGCACGCTCCGGCGGGATATGGGTGCAACGATCAAACTGGGATGAACTGTATTTTCGCGAACTCGTGCGATGAATTGATGTGCTGGTGGGTTCCGTATGGTCCCAGCTATGATTGCGAGCCGGGCCGGGTGTGTTGTACGTGGACGTGCGAGTAGTGCTTTTGAAAACGAGTCGGGCACCCTTGGGGAGGCTCCTGCTCAGGTGTCGGTCTTTGCAACGCTATTTTTTGCTCGGCGTTGCAATTCCTCCAGACGACTAGAAAAGTAACCATCAGCAAAGGTGTTGAGTCTGTTAACAAGCGTCTTCGAATGGCCGTTCATTGCTTCAGCAACTCTCACTTTGAACTCGTTGTCAATCAGTGCTCCAGAGTGCTTATTGTCGGCGTCGGCCGGTGCGTGGATTTTCAAGATAAGCTCGTCCCATTCGCCACAGTCTTTGGGAACCCACACAATAATGCTATCTTGAATCGATGCTCTGGCTGGAGGCATTGTGGTGAAGACTAGTTGTAAAAGATCTCTTTTATTCTTGATGACGAGTCTGTATCCATCGGGCCGGGTAATTCCATCAGAATACCTTTTGGCATCTGACCTTCCTTGCGTAAAATCAGCGTACTGTGGGTCTATCTTCGCCTCTTGCCAACGAGTTGCTATCAAACCCTGGAATGTTTCGAGCAGTGTGGTGGCTGCCTTGTCTACCTCCTGGTGAGTGAAACCCGATGTGGTCTTGAAAATACTCTGGATGGCTTCTGCTTGCACGTCAGCTCGGCTGGTATCGAGCGGCCAGCTAAAGGCGTCGTTCAAGAACTGAATTCCGTCGATGATGGTTGATATACAGAAACTCACAAAAGAGCCGTGATCGCCTTCGTCCGCATTGGACAGCGCTTCAAAGTACTGTTCACGTTTCTCGGCGCCCAGGAAATACGGAAGGGAAAAATGCCGATACGTAAAAATCGACGCAAGAGCCCGGGCGACACGACCGTTTCCGTCAGCGAATGGGTGAATGCAAACGAAAGCATAATGGACGTACGAAATCTGCAATTCCGGAGGGGCCGATTGAAACTCAACGGTTCTTGTCTGTTCAATCAGGCGAGCCATCTCCGGTGAAGTGTCCAGGACAGGAGCGTATGAGTGATACGTTCCCCCGGTTGTTTTGACATGGTTTGACAGCTTTTTATATTCACCCTTGATTAGCGTTCTCTTCTCTCTGCTTGTCCCTCCTGCTGTTTCCACATTTGCCCAATACCACTCCTGTCCGGCGCATATGGTCTCGTGGATTTCGCGAACGAGGTGCTCCGTCAGCTCCATTTCTTCCGTGGCCAAATCGAGTAAGCGTTCGTAAGTTTGAAGTTGGGCTTCGAAGTTGTCCCTGAACGACGGCCCTTTTTCGTCGGCCTCGGATTCCCAGGTCGCCGTCATTTTTGCCACGGTGATGGTAAACCCGCGATCGGTCTTGTAGAGATCTTCAATTGCACCGGTATCCACTGCTGCTGCTCGCTGAACCGCGTTTAGGGCATTCTTGAACTGATCGCCTGTCTTCTGCCTGAGCGCCTTTAGCTCTTCGTTTCTGTGCGTCCAGTCGACAGGCGGGTAGCTGGCACCTGCCCAATCCTCAAAGGAAGGGAAGGGTTGGTAAGCAGCGTCAATTTCATTGATCTTTGAATTCACTTTACGGACTCGCTCTCCATGAAACGGTTGGAAAAATAGTATAGGTTTGTGGCTGGTTACTCCAATACTTATTCTCAATCCAGCTGGAGGTTGGTCATCTCGTCGGTGACTTCGTAGTCGTACTCGGGGTATTCGTACAAACCCATGCGCGGTTCGGTCTCACCCAGTGAGTAACCCCAGAGGCTCTGGTACTCGTCCGGATCTTCCCCGATCGATGAGAGCTGTTGCAGGTATTCGCTGATGGACTTGGATTCGATGATCAGCACCTTGCCCATCTTGTGAATGATGGGGCTGTGCGATCTCGTGGCGTCGTGGTCGAACTCCAGGATACGTCGCCCGTAGCGGGTTATCCCGATGGCCCGATAGGTCAGGCTCTTTCCGACGCCCGGCAGATTGAGAACATTGCGATCGGTCGCCAAAAACGGAATGTCGGCCTTGGCCTTGAGCCCTGCGATTCCCTGGAGAATCTCTTGCGCGTCTTGCGGCAGTTCGTTCAACGAGGGCAGCAACTCGTTTGGAACGACGCCGATCACCTTTTCTTCGAGTTGTTCCTGAACAGCCCGTGCGTTGGTCGCGAAGTTATGGTTGTTCTCCATGTATCCCTTCACGGTGAACGTGTAATAAGTGAGCACGCCGATGTCGTTGAGCACTTTTCTCAGGGCGATAGTGTGGCCGCGCCTCGATGAGGAGGTGGTGAAGACATGCTGATTGGTGATCATCCAGCCGGCTTGCGAAAGAAGCTTGATCGCCTCCCTGGACTCCGGCGTTACCTCCATAGGCGACTCGTAGTGGGTCTGAATGACGAACTGTTTCACGCCAAGCGCCGACGCATTTTCTCTGAAATCGCCGAGAATCTTAACAAGGGACTGTGTGATGCGCTGCGGCAGGTAGACGGGAAGTCTCGTGCCGAGCCTGACCCGCAACATTTCGGCGAATTTCTCCCCGTCCGGTCGCTTTGTGTTCGCCTCGACCTTTCGCTTGATCATCTCGTAGACCGAGTTGAGGATCTTTTCGATTGTTTTGTCTGAGCTCATCAACGCGTCGCCGCCGGTGATGAGGATGTCGCGAAGCTGTGAGTCGTTTTCGAAGTACGCCATCAGCTTGACCAGCTTCTCTTTCCAGGTCTCTTTTGGCTTCAGTTTTTCCAGGTCGAAGTTCAGATGACCGCGCTGGAAATCGTACATGCGCTGACAGGAGGAGCAGAGGCCGCCGCACGCGCGCCCCATCGTATCGGGAATCATGATTGCCACTTCCGGGTAACGGCGGTGGATTGTGTTGTGGTAGGGCAGGAGCCAGCCGGCGGCGTTGGGTTTGCCGGGCTCTACCGTGTCCTCCTTTTCCCACCCGACGATATTGCCGAACTCGTCCACGAGCTTCTGGGAGTAAATGACGTAGTCTCTTATGGCCAGGTCGGCGCCGACGGCGAAGTAGGGGACCCTGACGTGCAACAACGAGAGGTAGTAGGGGTTTACGAAGAAGGGGATCTGGGCTTTTTCGGCTTCGTAGAGGACTTTCATGGTGTCGGGATCGAGCGAATTCCCCAACATCTCGTTGAGGGAATCGGCCGAACGAACGGCGAACTTCAGGTGGAAGAGATGATCTTTCCACCATTCGAGGCAGCTCAAATATTTTTGTTCGTAGGACATGTCATCCTCGAACTTGAACTTCCCGTGAACTATTTCGCCATTGTCGATCTTGTTGATGATTATGTTGATGATGCGATCCCGGTTCTCTTCGCGCAGTTTGACGATACGCGGATCGAGCCCGGAAGGATATCGCGCCATCCACTCCGTGACAGTCTTCTTCGTGGGCTGTTTTCGCTCTTCGGTCCCCGAGAGTTGTCGAAAGAGGTGGAGCATATCCTCGAAGAAGAAGGGCTTCGCGCCGCCGGTGCCCTGGGTGACAGCGAGCCATATCAGCTTGATGGGATTGCTGACCGCCACCTCTCCCCTCAAGTTGAGATCTTCGAATTCACGCCCCGCGTTGTCGGTGTAATCCAGAATTCTTATAGCCGCGTAATCACGCCAGGTGAGGGACTCGAAGACCTCGCGCCCGGCGGTTGCGCCCTTGTAGTATTCGACCGCGGCGGGGTTTTCTTCGAGGATTATCATTACCCAGTTTTTCACGCCCACCAGCGCCTCGGTTTCGTTGCGGGCGTTTCGCATTATTTCTTCGAGGGTTCGGTTTTCCCCGAGCAAACGACCCAGGAGCTTGTGCGATTTTGTATTGATCGCTATCGAGTCCAGGGTGTGGGAGCGCGTCGTCGCCATGGAGGCCTCCTTTAGTCGAGAAGTGAAGCCAGGACATGCAGGAGAGAGTTGATTCGGGTCCCTCCCGGCGAACTGCAAGCGCAGCTTTCGGTAGTAAGAGAATTCGAGTCCGAGTCAGAATCACTGTCTGAATCCGAGTCGGAATCGCTGTCGGCATCCGAGTCGGAATCGGTATCAGCGTCGGTGTCGGAATCGGTATCAGAATCGGTATCGGTGTCAGTGTCTGCATCGGTGTCGGATCCGGTTTCGTCGCAGGTGGAGGGCTCGCCGGTGCAATCCCAGCCGTCCTCAACCTCACAGATGTCGTCGCAGCCGTCTCCGGTGATGATGTTCAGATCATCGCACTCTTCGGGAGTGCAGATGAATCCGTCTCCGCAACCGGTCTCTATCGCGGAGCAATCCCCACGGCATCCATCGCAATCGACAGTGTTGCTGTCATCGCAAGCTTCTCCCGCCGTTGTATTGGTGTTCCCGTCTGAGCACGAAACGAAGGTGCAGTCGTCGTCGCAGGTGGCGGACTCGCCGGAGTCGTCACAATCTTCGGTGCCCTCCGTAACACCGTCGCCGCATACTGTGCCAACGGGAACAAATCGGTAGTTGTTTGGAGATGCTGTGCTGTTGGTGTTGGTACAATTCGGGCCGCAATCGCCGTCGGCTCCCGAGAAGTCCTCGATGCCGATGGTGGCGTTGTCCGCAGTATCCGCCGCCCAGTCTGTCGAGAGAATCAACTCGATGGAATTGTCCGCTTCAAATAATACCATCTGGAAAAAGTGCCAGTCAGACGTCGACCCGCCGCTGCGGCTTACAGAGTAGAACTCCACGGTGAACTGTCGCGAACCGACAGCTCCGGACAGATTGTAAGTAACCTTGTCTGTGTTTCCCTGGGAGGTCATCATTATGAGGTCGTCCCACCAACCGGCTATGAAACCGTCAGGCGCACTCGTATCCGTAATGGCGAGGTTCGCGGGATCGACGCCATCGAGCATGTCCCCGCCTTCCTGGAAGAACGTGAGATAGCCGTTGGAAGAGACGCGCACCTGAGTTTGATCGCCGTATCCATCCTGGGGGAAGAAATTGAAGTTAAAACCGATAGGAATATCCGAAAAGGCGTCGTCAGTGCCATCTGCGCTCCAGACGGTGGTGGCAGATGAAATGACCGTCATGCCGGGGGAAAGAGATGTTTTGGTATATGAACCCGAGGGAGTAGTGATGGGGATGGCGGGTCCGTCCAGGTCAAGAGAATCCAGGTAGGACTCGTGGAAATCCAAGTGGTCCGCGATGGAGATAGAGACAGCCTCGTTCACGAGTTCGGCATCATCGAGATCTATGAGGTCGGACACATCGATGTCTCGAACGATGGCCTGGCCCAGAAAGTTTCCGAGAACGAACTCCATTTCACCGACGGCGATCTCGACCTGTTCACGATCCATGCCCGATAGTCGATGGTATTTGGGGTGTAACTCAGAAAGATTCTCGAATGGGTTATTCAGGGTTGCGAGGTAAATTTCGATATCGTCGATTGTGTCGATAATCTCATCACGCAAGCCGGCCACGTCACGATCGGACCAGGCCGGCAGGCCGGCCACTTCGTTGACTATCTGATTGCCAAAGGAGTCCACTTTTTCAACGGCTGCCATTTCGCCGACTGCCGGATCTCCCAGGGCGATCTCGATGCCGGGTTCACAACCGACAGACAATGCAGTCAGCGTCAAGAATGCGATATATATCAAGTGTTTCATTTCACTCACCTTGAGCTCCTGGCTGTCCATTGCTTAATCTTACGATATCATACCTTCCGGCTGGGTAACTTTTAAATGAGTCTGGCACCTTCCGGAAAGAGAAGTAAAGTATTATACTTGACATCACGGGCAAATAGTTATGCCTATACACTGGAATTACCGGCCATTGGCCACGATCTTGGGAAGGAAAGGTTCAGGAGAATGAAAAGTTACTACTTCATTGCGTTGTTATTTGTATTGGCGATCGGCTGCGAAGAAAACCAGCCACTCACGGTGGAGTCGAACGAGGCGCCGGAGGTGAAGGCGGAAGCGGCACAGCCGGAAGTGGTGGCAACCAGGACGCAAGCAGAGTGTCCGTGCAAGGACGGCAAATGCCCGAAAGACTGCTGCGAAGGCAAGGCGGAAGTAGCGTGCCCGTGCAAGGACGGCAAATCCCCGAAAGACTGCGGCGAAGGTAAAACCGATTGCGGTTGCGACAAAAAGCCTGAAGTTGAATGCCCGAAAAAGAAAGCGGGCGACTGTCCCTTAGCAAGAGCAAGAGCAGAAGCCGCCGCCGCCGGAGCAGAATAGCCCCCCATAAAATTAGTCCGGCCCCTCCAGAAGCAATGCCAAAAGATGGAATAATCACTTTTTATGAGTAAGATTAGTAATTGGCTTTAAAGGAAAAACGGCAACGGAGGTAAGCAATGTGGAAACTAGTTATGGGCATCTATATGACGATAGGCTTCGCGATCGTCCTGGCGGCCACCGAGGGCTTTCAACGTGATAGCGAGAGCGCACTCATGGGCGCATTCGTTGGTGTATTGGTAGCAATAGCCGGAACCGGGGGGTCGCTCATCAAGCGGCGTCGGTTCTGGTGGTCGTTTCTGTTTGCGACAATCTTTGCCCAGGTTTCCTTTGTGGGGTTAGCAGTCTTTTATGAGACGATATGGTACTCTTTGTAGATTGAGTGTCGTATTCTGGCTCTCATGAAATATTTTTCAATCTTGACAATGGTTGTTGTGCTGATGTGTACAACGTCCGGCTGTTCCTCCGACGGAAACGGGGATGACGACGCGGGCGCCGATGCCGCCACTGATACAGACTCGGACACCGACACCGATACAGATTCGGACGCCGATCTGCCCTGGCTCGAACCAGATGATATCGATTTCGAGGAAGTCGATCCACCAATGAGCGGATCGTTCATTTACTGGGGTGAGTGGGGCAACACTTGTGACACCCTGCACATGATAACCCCGGACGGGTTGACCGCCGGCGTGCGTTTCACACTCAACCGCCTCTGGTCATTCGGCGTGGCCGGCGACGGTGTCACCATTGCCTTCTCATCGGTGGACCCCTACCAGGAGGAGAACTGGGATCTGACCATCGGAGACGCCGTTCAGTACACATGGCTCATCGAGGGAGGCGAAGCCCCTGTGCAGATCACCTCCGGCTCCATCAACGACGAGTGCCACAATTTTGCCCCCGGGGATGAAACACTGTTTATGTGCCGCCGCGCCAACTTCTTCCAGGAGATAGTGGATGACACCCTGAACTTCGGCAGTGATCCTTACCGGATAATGACTCACGTCCTCGACGGTGCACAGGAGTCCTGGCTCACTCCCCTCGAGATGGGCATCTCCGATATAGGCCCGGTATTGCTGGGAGACGGCAGTATTCTCTTCTGGCGACAGGAGCCGTCGGGGTCCTCCTTTATGCAATCCCTCATGCGTATGGAGGAAGACGGTTCCAACGTGGAGTACATTCTTGAGAGCGCGACCGGTCCCACGGTCTCCCCCGACGAAACCCTGGTGGCCTATCGACTGAGCTGGTCCAGCCTGGTGGTAGCCGACCCGGCCGATCTCACAGGTGGCGAGACGATCCTCGAGAGCACCACCGGCAATCTCACCGACCTCTCATTCTCGCCCGACTCCACTCGCATCGCTCTGCTGCAGGGCCGCGAGGACGATACGTGCTCCGACCTCTGGGTTGTCGACGTGGACGGTTCCAACGCAACGATGCTTGTGGATTGCGTGGACGATGGGGTGTTCCCAAACGGCCTTCAGTGGGTCTATGCGGACTGAGCCATGACTTCCGGGAAGGGGGTTGGCGAGGGCGAGCTCGAGGTCGTTGTCACCTACCTCGAGATGAGTCACAGGTCCGACCGTTCTCCTGCGCCGTATCGTGGCGAAGAGAATCTCGCGCTGATGCGGGTCGAGCGTCCGGTGCCTTCCTTTTATCGTTACCTGTACAACTCTGTGGGTGATCCCTGGTTATGGTACGAACGCAGGCTCATGGACGACGACACCCTGTGCGAGATAATCCACCAACCCAAAATAGAAGTGCATGTGCTTTTCGTCGTCGGCAATCCGGCGGGTTTTGTTGAACTGGATTGTCGCACCACCAGTGATATTGAAGTCGTTTTTCTCGGGTTGTTGCCGGAATTCATCGGCCGCAGCCTGGGGCGTTATATGCTGGACTGGGCGCTGGACAAGGCCTGGGACAGGGAACCCGAGCGTGTCTGGTTACACACATGCAACCTGGATCATCCCCACGCCATCGCTTTCTATCAGCGCGCCGGTTTCGTGACATACCGTCAGGAAACGACCGTCATCACCGACCCCCGGTTGCCGGGAGCCATGCCCGCAGGCCAGGAATTTCGCGATAGCTGACGATGGAATCGTCAATCGAGGATTACGGAGAGTTCTCGAACCCGCCGTCGGTAACGGTCTCTTCGGCATGCCAACCATCGTAATGTTCCGTACCTTCTTTCTCATCCGATACAGGAACTATTGTTGAAGGAGCGCCGTTTTTATTTTCGAGAACTTCAGGATCTATGGCCCGTTTACCGTTGAATCTGAATTGCCCCAGGAACTTGTAATAGTCTTGAATATTCGTCTCGTAGTACTCGGGTGAGTTGAAATATCCGATGACCAGGAAACCATTCTTGTATTTTGTTTTACGGTTAACCGTCACGCCCTGTTCGGAACTCTTTGTCATATGCTCATATGTCCCACGAATGCGCATGATCATTATCCGAATGACTCCATGCCTGTGATTCGGGTCCATCCTGAGCTGATCGATATTGGCTATGCTGATAGTAGCGATCAGAGCTTTGTATGGACCAAAAGAGATATTTCTTTTTTCGACAACCTGTGTCGCGTAGGTGTTTGTTTCCTGAGCCGGGCGCTTGCCGATAACACCGCGAGAGAGCCAGAAATTACTCCCGGAAATGGACTCGGCGTAATTATGCAAGAAGACATCCAACAGCGTCTTTTTCATTCTTGAAGGGAGCCCGAACGAGTTCACCCATATCGATCCGGAGGTCTTTCTGTTTTTCAGTTCCAGATCGTAAAAATAGGTTTTTTCCTCGGATAGAACTCCGTTCCCCGACCTGACGCATCCCCTCAAGAAAGTGCATGACAGAATCCCTTCTCCAGAGCGACTTCCAGTCTGAGCATCACGAGATGCATGCATTCGCGTTCGAGCACATCGGGCAAGGCGCCCCTCACGATCTCCCGGCCCTGGCGAA
>JAUVDV010000178.1 GCA_030595125.1 Deltaproteobacteria bacterium | reverse complement strand
CACGAAGAAGACGGCGAGCGCCGCTGGAACGCGCGGCAGGGGTAACGAAGACGAGATAAGGGCGGCGCGGCCGGGCGTGAAGCCCGCCCCTACGATCAATATAACGACCAAAAACGACCGACCTTTTTTTTATCCGCAGTTCCTATTGCGTGTAGCAACACCAGCCGCCGCTCGGGCAGCCGACCTGGAAGCCCGCGGTGCACGAATCGACCTGGCAGGCCAGCTCAGTCATGCCCTGGCCCTCGCACTGGTCGGTGCCGATGCAGCAAACCAGGCTGCCGCCGCAGCTGCCCTGCGGATCCGAATCCAACGTGCCGCCCTCACAGGCCGCCGACGCGTCTTGGCACACGCCCTCTAACGTGGCAAAAGTCATCAGGTCGACCGTGCAGTCGCCGTCCGAATCCGTATCCGAATCGGTGTCCGAATCCGTGTCCGAATCCGTGTCCGAATCCGTGTCCGAATCCGTGTCCGAATCGGTGTCCGTATCGGTGTCCGTATCGGTGTCCGAGTCGGAGTCGGAATCGGTGTCCGAATCGGTGCCACCATCGTCGTCGTCCCCGCACGCCGGAGCGACCAGCACGGCGACCATCAACAGGCCCAATAGAATCGCGTAGTATTTCATTATCTTCCTCCTTTTGGATTACTATAACATCTCACATCCCCATCCGTGCCATCATTTTCTGGAGGCCGTATCGGGATACTCCCAGAATCTGCGCAGCTTTGGATCGTTTGCCTTCGCTCTTCTGGAGGGCTCTGCGGATGAGGCGCTTTTTCAGCTGTTCGACTTGTCGGTCCATGGTCAGGTCCGTCGGGTCTTCCATCGAAAAGCTGGACCCCTCCAGTATCACTTCTGACAGGTGCTCGATCTCCATTACGTCATCGCACAACACTAGCGCTCTCATGATTTCGTTCTCGAGTTGCCGGATGTTGCCCGGCCAGCGGTACGCCATCAAGAACTCTATCACCTGCCGGGAAACGCTCGGCTTGTTGCCGCCGCCGTGTTTCTCGACGAAGTGTTTGACCAGCAACGGTATGTCCTGCACCCTCTCCCTCAGGGCCGGCAGCCTTACCTCCACTACGTTGAGTCTGTAGAAGAGATCCTCTCTGAAACGCCGTTCCTTGACCATCGCAGCAAGATCGGTGTTCGAGGCCGCGACCACTCGCACGTCTACCTTCACCGTGCCGCTACCACCTACCGGGCGCACCTCTCCCTCCTGCAAAACCCGAAGCAGCTTGGCCTGCATCTCTAGTGGCGTGTTTCCGATTTCGTCCAGGAAGAGCGTGCCGCCGTTCGCCTGGACAAACAGCCCCTTGTTGTCCCTCGCCGCCCCCGTGAAGGCTCCGCGCTTGTGCCCGAACAGGATTGACTCGAGCAGCGCCGCCGGTATTGCCGCGCAGTTCTCCGCCACAAACGACTTCTTTGCCCTGGGCCCGTTGTAATGGATCGCCTTGGCGACGAGTTCCTTCCCCGTGCCCGATTCCCCTCCGATGACCACGGGCATATCCGTATTGGTGATCCTGTCCAGCAATCGGAAGACCGCCTTCATCTCCTGCGAGCTCCCGATGATATCCGAGTACTTGTAGCGGGAAGAGAGCGCCTCCGTCCTCAATTCAAGATCCTGCCTGGTCCTCTCGAGGTCCTTCTCCCGGTCCTTCAACCTGTCCATGAGCTGCGTATTGAGTTTCTCGATGCTTCGCTGACGTCTTTGATTTTCGGAGGTCAATCGGGCGTTGGTAAGCGCTATTGCAGCCTGGTCGGCCAGGGCACGAAGAAGCGCGAGCCTTGCGTCGTCAAACCGCCCGCCGACACGGCTGTCCACGTATATCGTCCCGGTCACCTTTCCCATGACCGCAAGCGGAACCGCGATAATGTATCTCAGATCGAGCGACATCACACTCCGGGCAGCGTGAAATTCAGGATCCTCCTGGGCGTCGGTCGTCACTACCGGCTCTCCGCTCTCGAAGGCCCGCTGGGCCACGCTCCGCGAGTAGTTGTGCCGGTCCTCGTCCAGCTGATCTTTGTCGATGTTACGGGCGCACCTGACCTTCAGCTCACCCTTCTGATCGGCCACCAGCAAGAAACCTCTCCTGGCATCGGTGACGTCCAGGGCGGTATCCATGATGAGGTCGAGAAGAGCGCTTATACGAAGCTCCGAATTCAATCTCGTGTTTATCCGAACGAGCTTCTCCCATCTCCATTTGTCACTGGAAGCTCCATCCACTTTATCGGAAACAGAATCGCCGTTCTCATCGAGTATCATTTTCATTTCGATCTCCGTTGAACTCCTCGACGGCCTGTGAAGGGCCGGAGTTGCATCCTTTGTCCTGCCGAGCGTTTCGAGCGCCAGACGCGCAAGAATGGTCGCGCTATTTCGTTTTCCCAGTCTCCTCGCACCTCGCGCCGCCGAGGTAAGCGCGGCCAGGTGCGCGATACCCACCAGATTCTCCGGCTCCGGCAGCTCATCCACGAGCCTGTCGAGACATTCGGAAATGGAACCTCTTCCCGACATGGCAAGCTCGAGCCTGAACCTCAGTCGCTCCAGTCTCGATGTCTCTATCTCCTCATCCGTCGCCTCGCATTCCCGGTCCCAGCGCTCGGATTCCTCGAGTTGCCCCACGGCCAGGTGAGCCCAGGCCAGATGCCTGCAGCACGCGCGCAGCTCCTCCGGATTCCCGCCGGCGGCCAGCGTCGTTCGCGCCTCCATGAGCGGACCCAGCGCCTCTGCTGCTCTCCCCGATGAAACCAGCACGTCACCCTTCACGCACAGAGCCAGCGCATTCACGTGCCGGCTCACGTTTTCCTTGCGCGCATCCTCCACCGCATTCGTCGATGCTCGAAACGCTCCGTCAGTGTCCCCGAGTCGAAGCAGGAGTTGTGCGTAGTTGGAACCGGCCTGGACAAGCTCCCCCGCACGCCCGACCAGGCGCAGGCGATGCAAGCCATCCCGATATCTCGACAACGCCTCTCTCATCTCGCCCAGCTCTGTCAGCGCCGCCGCCAGATTGACCGCGTATGTGGCGGCCCCGTGAGCGTCCCCTGATGCGTCCGCCATATGAAGGGCCTCCGAGTACCTGCGAGCCGCATCGCCCCAGCTTCCCCGACCGTGTGCAACCATTCCCAAAAGCGCGAGGAAACGGGCCTGTTCCCTCGAGCTTCCCGCACTTTGGGCCAGGGCTCGCCCCGATTCGAAGATTTCCAGAGCCGTGCCCGACTCCCCTCTTGCCAGCGCAACGAGTCCCGCCGTTGCCATCAGTCCTGTCTCCAGCGAACCCCCCTGGTCCTGCGAGACATCCCCCACAAGCTTCGACGCACTTTCAACCCCCCCCCGATCCAACTCTATACGCGCGGAGATCGCCAGCGCCTCCATCCTCACATCGGGGGATCCGGCGTCCAGAAGATCTCTCAACAACGCAAGCGCCTCATCGGGTTTTCCGCTCAGCCTCAGGGCGGCGCCTCTCTCCAGCCTCGCCCGTTCACCCGTTACACCGCTCGCCTTCTGGAGGGGCTCGACGATATTCATCGCTCTGCCGTATCTTCCGACCTTCCGCATGAGCCGCGCCGCTTCGAGAACGGTCTCGCTGGTCACCTGCTCATTTTCCAGCCCCAGAAGGACCTCTATCAGATCCGCCGCCCCTCTCAGATCCCCCAACTCCTTCATGCGATCCACCGCTGCTGCGACAAG
>JAUVDV010000182.1 GCA_030595125.1 Deltaproteobacteria bacterium | reverse complement strand
GGTACGGCGCACCGCAGGGGTTCTTCGCCGTCGAGTCCCAGATGGACGAGATCGCGCACGCCCTGGGGCGCGACCCGGTGGAGTACCGGCTCGCGAACGCCATCCGTGAGGGCGACCGCGACCCGATCGCAGAACATGTCGGGGAGGGGAAGTCCGGCTTCGAACGCATCATCAGAACCAACGGGCTCGCGGAGTGCTGGGAGCGCGTCCGCGAGGCCACGGACTGGGACGCCTGGCACGCCTCATTGACCGAGGGGACGGCGGGCACGCGCGGCAGCAGGCCGTTCGTGAGGCGAGGGCTTGGCATGTCTCTCGCGATGCACGGCAGCGGCATCCCGGGTGACGACATGGGCGCCGCGACGATCAAGGCGAACGAGGACGGCTCGTTCCACCTCCTCATCGGGGCCACCGACCTCGGAACCGGCAGCGACACCATCCTGGGCCAGATGGCCGCGGAGGTTCTCGGCGTTCCGCCCAAGGCCGTGCACGTGTATTCCTCCGACACCGACAGGACGCCGTTCGACGTCGGCGCCTACGCATCCAGCACGACATACGTCAGTGGCGGCGCGGTCGTCAAGGCGGCTGAGAAGGTCCGGGACAGGCTGCTGTATCACGCCTCTGTGATGATGGACGAGGATCAGGCGGGGCTTGTCTGCGCCGACGGCAGGATCGCGGCGCCGTCGGGCAAGAGCGTTCCGATAGAGGAAGTCGCCCACGCGGCGATGTACGGTGACGAGAAGGAACAGATCTCATACTCTGCCTCCAACATGACGTTCGAATGTCCGCCTCCGTTTGCCGCCGCTGTGGCCGATGTGGAGGTGGACGTGGAGACCGGACGCGTGGACGTCAGAGACTTCGCCTGTGCCATCGATTGCGGTTTCGCGATCAATCCCGCGCTCGCGGAGGGCCAGATCCATGGCGCCGTGTCGATGGGGCTCGGCTACGCACTGACCGAGGAGATGGTGTTCGATAAGCGTGGCAGAATGCTGAACGCGAACCTCCTCGACTACAAGATCCTCACGGCCGTCGACACGCCGGCCATCAAGGCTATTCTCGTCACGACCGACGAGCCGACCGGTCCGTTCGGCGCCAAGAGCGTCTCGGAGATCCCTGTCGACGTTGTGGCGCCGGCGATCGCCAACGCCATCTTCGCCGCGACCGGTGTCAGGCTGCGCGAGCTCCCGTTCACACCGGAGAAGGTGCTTGCCGGAATCGAGGCGCTGAGCGGGGAGTAACGCTTCGTCACGCACAGGAGGCTTGACCGGTGCTGCTTCTCAAAGATATCTATCACCTTGCGACGATGAACGACGCCGGCGACCGCCTTGCCGGCGTGGACGTTCTGGTCGAGGGCAACAGCATCTCGCGGGTCGAGGCTTCAATTGACCCGCCCCACGGAGCGCACGTCATCGACTGCTCGTCCATGCTCGTGCTTCCTGGGTTCGTCAACCTGCACCATCACTTCTACCAGACGCTCCAGCGGAACGTCCCTCCGGCACAGAACCAGAAGCTGTTCGACTGGCTCACAACGCTCTACAACATCTGGGAGGGCCTGTCGGTGGACGCCGTCAGAGCGAGCACGAGGCTGGCCTGCGCCGAGCTGCTCCTGACCGGCTGCACAATGGCGAGCGACCAGATGTACGTCTTCCCGAGCGGCGTCCACGAGGAGCTCATCGACGTCGAGGTGGAGGCCGCGCGCGAACTCGGCCTCCGTTTCCATCCGACACGTGGCAGCATGTCGCGCGGACGGTCGCAGGGCGGACTGCCGCCGGACTCCGTTGTCCAGACTGAGGCGGACATCCTCAAGGACTCCGCGAGGCTCGTTGAGCACCACCACGACCCCGAGCCATTCGCGATGACACGCATCGCTCTCGCTCCGTGCTCGCCGTTCTCGGTCACCGACAGCCTGATGGCGGAGACCGCCGAGTTTGCCAGGGACAAGGGAGTGCTTCTGCACACGCACCTGGCCGAGACCGCGGACGAGACTGAGTACTGTCTGAAGACGTACGGGAAGCGTCCTCTCGCCGTCATGAAGGAGTTGGGGTGGGTGGGCAGAGACGTGTGGTTCGCTCATGGGGTCCACTTCGATTCGGACGAGCTGGCCCTCCTGGCTGAGACGGGCACGGGCATCGCTCACTGTCCCACGTCGAACATGCGCCTGTAAAAAGTTTCATATACAAGGCGTAGTGATTTTTCAGGATCGAAGGCATACATATAGTATGTTGAGAGTCTGAAAAATTACTGCAACGCAGTAGATGGGACTTTTTACGACGCCATCATATTTGACAGCTTCCATCAACCTCAAGGGCATAAATAATTCTGGATTCCATTGTAACCTGCTTTGCAGAAATGGGCCTAAAATCTTTATCATCTGTATTTTTGATGATTTCAGGTTTTGAAGGTATTGAATCAAGGCCATTTGAAATAACATTACCGGTTGATCCATCGATAACCTCCGCATCTTCGCCGTTTGTTACAACAACAAAAGGCACCTGATAATCTGCTGCAAGCCTTGATGCCGCCAGCACGGTACGGCGCCTGGTTACCAGAGAGCCCGGGGCATATTTAATTATCATGCAGACCCTGCCGGACAAGGTAACCATAAGATCAATATTTACAACAGCCGTTTTATCTCCCGCGTTTACAAGAAGTTGATGACCGGCTTTGATTTCATTTTTTTGATAACCCTTATCATTGACAAGCAAACGAGCCAATTTTTGCCTGTACCGTTCGTCATGTGTATCTTTTATAGTTTCGCCGGTGATATAATCTGTAAGTTCACCAAGCACCAGATAACCTTTGCCCATTTAACTTGTTAACTCCTTTAGGGAATGCCTTTTTTGTTTAAGCAACATTCTATTATAATACAATTTCGTAAGCGTTGACGGAACGTTAAAATTAGAAAATAGAAATTGGAAATTTGGCCTTCATGCTGTTGTTTCATCTCTCCCCAATTTCTAATTTCAAATTTCAAGCCGTAAACGGCTACCTAATGGCTATCGGTCTGTTGCCCTGACAAGACAGCTAATCGCTCAACTTCGGTTATAGTAATCCTTATACCATGCGATGAACCATGGAATCCCTTCTTCCAGGGCAGTACTTGGCTTAAATCCTACGTCTCTCATCAAGTCATCAATATTTGCATAGGTGGCCGGCACGTCCCCTGGCTGCAAGGGCAACAGATTCTTCCGGGCCTTTTTTCCCAGGCATTCTTCTATTATCTCAATAAAACGCAACAACTCCACCGGCTGGTTGTTCCCAATATTATAGAGCTTGTACGGCACGTAGCTTGAGCTCGGATCCGGTGCGTCACCAGTCCAACCGGGATTGGGTTCGGCGGGTCTGTCCAGGACCCTTACCACCCCCTCAACAATGTCATCTACGTATGTAAAATCCCGGCGCATTTTACCGTGGTTGAACACATCTATGGGACGATCTTCTAATATGGCATTTGTGAACAAAAAGAGGGCCATGTCAGGTCTTCCCCACGGCCCGTAAACAGTAAAAAAGCGAAGCCCTGTACAGTGCAGACCA
>JAUVDV010000113.1 GCA_030595125.1 Deltaproteobacteria bacterium | reverse complement strand
GCCCTGAGGGAACATCCCCGCAACCTGAACGACATACAGATCCTCGCTCTCGCCCGACACGGCGGAGTGATGGGTATCGTTTTCAATCCGGATTTCCTGGTGCCCGGGGAGGATCCGGTGGCTTCCATCGACGACGTGGTGAGGCACATGCTCCACGTAAAAAAGATCGGTGCCCTCGATGCTCTCGCCATCGGGACGGATTTCGGAGGAGTGCGACCGCCGAAGGGGCTCGAGGATGTGTCTCGCCTGCCCGCGCTCACGGTGGCCCTGGTCAGTGCCGGCTTCAGCGCGCGGGAGTCGGGCCTTGTACTCGGCGGCAACGCGCAACGTCTGTTGCTCGAAGTGGAAGCCAGACAGGGAGCGGCCGAGGCCGGTCGTCCCGAGCCGCTTCGTCCCATCGATGTGGAGTGCGAGTCGGTGACCGGGGGGGTGACGGGTCGGGTGTCCACGGCCTGCGACGGATATCTCCTCGGGAGCGGACCATCGCTGGAGGCGGCGACCCGGTTGAGGTTGAGGATCCAGGATATGCAACGGACCCCGGTTCGCGTGGAGATATTCGGTGAAGCGAATACTCCCTGGCAGGTGGAGGCCCAGAATCTGGAGGGCAAGGTGCTCATGAGGAGAGGGGTAGCGCTGGACGAGGACGGCAGAGGGGTTCTTCCGCTGCCGAAGGGGCGCAACATGGCGCGCGTGTTTCTGTCGCCGACGCGCCCCTCGATATTGTGGGAGGCGGTCTTGTGGGGCCGATAACAGGCGGAATAACGGAGGTGTGGAGATGAGAGTTGCGATCGTGACAGGCGGTTCCGCCGGGCTCGGAGTGGAGTTCGTGCGCGGAATCGAGCGGCGGTTCGACGTGGATGAAATTTGGATGGTGGCGCGCAGGGAGGAGCCCATGGTGAAGCTGGCATCTACCCTCGAGGGAGTTGTGGGGGTGCCCGTGGTGGCCGATCTCGCAACGGACGAGGGGGTGGGTGTGTTGATCGACCGGATGGAGCGGGAACGCCCGGACCTCAAGCTTCTGGTGAACAACGCGGGCTTTGGCCACATCGGCCATTTCAGTGAGATGGAGGACGCACGCGTCTCGCAGATGATGGACCTCAACGTCAAGTCGCTCGCCCGGCTGACGCTCGCCGGGTTGAAATGGATGAACCGGGGGGCGTCGATCATCCAGGTGGCTTCGGTGCTCGGGTTCATACCCGCGTCCGGATGGAGTCTCTATTCGGCTTCCAAGGCATTCGTGATCAGCTTCTCCTGCGGGCTCTCCGGAGAGCTGAGATCCAGGGGAATCGGGTGCACGGTATGTTGCCCCGGCCCCATGAAGACCGAATTCTTCGATGTGGCGGGCGAGGCGCCGGATATGCCCTTCATGCTCAAGCCGAGCGCGGTCGCAGATCTTGCCCTTGCGCACGCACGCAGGGGAAAGATGATCTCGGTGAAGGGCATCATGATGAAACTCACCGCGTTCTTTTTCTCAAAGATCCTCCCGCGCGGCCTCTTCGTCTGGGCTACCCGCAGGACGCTGGAAAAACAAGCCGGTTAATGGGCGACGACCCCAAACGCATGGTTCCCAAACCCGTGTGGGTGCTCAGATTCGAGTCCATGATCGCAAGCCTGGTGCCACTGCACCCGAACGTGCTCTCCGCTTTCAAGCTCGTTGTCATATTTCCGCTTGTAGCCGCGCTCAAACAAGTGGACGGACTCCCCGGGAGGCCCTGGCTTGTCATCGGCCTGTTCGTCCTCTTCGCGGCGCTCGACTATCTCGATGGTGTAGTCGCTCGCCAGAAGGACAAGACCACCGGGTTCGGCAGGATCTTCGACCGCGTAACCGACTATCCCATCCTCGCAGTGCTGTCGTACTTCTGTGTGGACATCCTGCCCCTGGAGTTGCTCGGCGCAAAGCTGTCCATCGATTTTCTGCTAATGGTTCTTTTCATCCTGGGGAAGGGCAGCACTGAAAATCGTCTTCGAACCGCCATGAGCTACGCGACTTTGCTTTCGCTGCTTCTCGTAAGCCAGGGGTGGGCCCCGAGGTTGGCAACGCCCGAACTCGTGGGATACCTGCTCATCACCAACGTGACTTTTTCATCGGTGGTGGCCCTGTACAACCTTGGCGCGTTGCAAAAGCGCTTTGTCGCGGACGCTCTTTCCGCAGCCAATCTGTTGTGCGGCGTTTTCTCGATGCTGTTTGCAAGGAAGGGGCGGTTCGACCTGAGCCTGCTTTTCCTGATGCTTGGCGCCGCGTTCGACGGTTTTGACGGCGCTGCTGCCAGAAAGTGGGGCGGAACCAGGTTTGGTGTCTACTCGGACGACATCGCCGATGGGGTCAATTACGGAGTGGCGCCGGGTGTGGCGTTATACTTCGCTGTGGGCGGCATAGAGGGTGTCATGTTGGGTGCCTTCTACAGCATGTTTACTATCAGCAGGCTCGTCTATTTCACTCTCAACAAGGCCTACTCCGATCCGGCCTATTTTTGCGGCGTGCCGAGCACTGTCGGGGCGCTTGTCACTCTTTGCTCCATCATCCTCTTTCCCGATAACCAGGTGATTCTGGGATTCATGGTTGGGATTGCATGTATGCAGATGCTGTCTTTCGACACGCTCTACAAGCACATGGGCAGGGCGCTCGCTTCCAACCGTCGCATCATCTACGGCATGCCGGTTCTAGTGCTGGCACTCCTGGCCGGCCATCTGTTTTGGAAAAAAGAGGTCACCTTCATGGTTATTCTGGGGGTGAGTCTGCTCTACGGATTCCTGCCGACTTTTTCCCATTTCATATCGGTAATCAGGCGCAAGAAACCGAATGTTTGACGTTCACTATCGGTTGACAAAGCGTACCAAAAAAGATACACTCTTGTCATGGGCGATGATAGAGACAAGATACTAGTAGTGCACTTCTTTCGCAGTGATGCTGGCAATGAACCAGTCCGTGACTGGCTGCAAGGTCTCTCACGGGAAGACAAAAAGATAATAGGAGAGGATATAAAGACCGTTGAGCTTGGCTGGCCCATTGGGATGCCGGTTTGCAAGTCACTCGGTAATGGAATCCTGGAAGTACGGTCCAACGTTACCGGAGGCCGCATTGCTCGTACTCTATTTTGCATAGACAGGGGCCTCATGATTTTACTGCATGGCTTCATCAAAAAGACGAGAAAGACCTCGAAATCGGACCTCGAATTGGCCCGGAAACGAAAACGCCGGCTTGAGTCTGGGTGAGCTAATGAAAAGTTGAAACGTTGGAAAATTGGAAGAGTTGAGAGAATTGAAAGAGTAGGAAAGACATGGGAAAGAACAGGAAAAAAAACGTTGGCACGCCATTCGATGACTTCCTGGCAGACGAAGGTCTCCTCGTGGATGCGACAGTTGAATCCATCAAGCGCGTCTTGGCATGGCAGATTGCGCAGACGATGCAGGAGGAGAGCATCACCAAAACTGAAATGGCGAAACGGATGTGTACGAGCCGAGCTTCTCTGGAGCGGTTATTGGATCCAGAAAATTATTCGGTGACTCTTCGTACAATGCACAGAGCGGCAGAGGTGTTGGGGAAGGAGTTGCGGTTGGCTTTGGTTGGATAGACCTCTACTGTTTTTGAAAAACGGGATTTTCCGGATAATCAATGTAGGGAATAAAAGGATGAAGGGCCAGGGAGACAGCTTCTGCGAGCATCTTTTTATCGTCCAGGGCATTTTCCCTTATCTCCAAGTGGTGTCTATTTTTTTTTGTGAAGATTTTGCCCACCCTGTGAAACAAGTCTATACCACCCCAGCTTTGCTGCAGGATTCGGTCGTGCATGTCGTAAATCTGAATGCCAAGTGATAGTCCGGATCCATGTCCCTTCATCGTAATCCTGCCGGCCCCCATGCGTGTGTAGTCCAATCGCAGGTCACGGGTAACACCGTCCCATCGAGCAACTGTGCCCATGTACTCCGATTCGCGCAAAGAAACCCTACTGGATGCAACGATTTCGCACGCGTCGCGCTTGGATAACTCGGATATGTACCGGCTCTTATGCGTGCGTATCTTTGCGAGATCAAGGTTACCGGTGGCGGGGTCGTAGAGATTCTTCCCCTGAGGGCTAAGACCCAACAACGCCGCTGTGGTTTCATCCTCTGTAAGAACGGAGAAGCCAGCTTCGGAAAGCTTCTTGCCGATCATTTTTCGAAGGGTAAGCAACCCGTTATCGTAGCTCTTGGGCAAGTTTCTGCTCACCAGGATCGGTTCGATGAGCACCCGTGATCCAATAGGGGGACGTTCTTCCGATGAAATGAACCGATAATAGCGTTTGAGACTGATGCAGCCCGCGATTGTTCCAACGAGTAAAATGAGGCCCATCATCAAAACAGTCATTATTGGACGTGACTTCATTCCGTATACTGCCTCAAAAGTACATACAGCTGTTATGGTTGACTAGGTTTCCCCACCGTCGTTGTCGGCTCCCTATTCGGTATCGGTGTCGGAATCGGTGTCGGGTCCGACGCCTGCATCGGCATACGGGCCACCGGTATCCGTATCAACAGTATCAGTATCTGAATCCGTATCTGAATCTGAATCGGTATCGGTGTCGCCGCTGTCTACGCTCCCGTCGATGTCTTCATCTGCGGTACACCCCTTGATCGCAGTCTGAGCATCACAGCCGCCGGCGACGAGTACCGTTCCAGCAGCGAGAGACGTTGCCGCCGCCGCGACGAGGCTCATGAATTTGCGTTTTTTGGGGTTGGTGGGGACTATTCTGGCGATCATCGCTTCGAGGGCGTCGTTCGTCGCCACGGAGAGCATCGCGCGCTCCGATGGTCGCAAGCTCACGCGGCTTTTTTCGATTGCGGCATCGCGATCCAAAAGGAGCAACTTCTTGAAACTTGTGTCACGGGCCGCGTGAAAGAGGATCTTCTCCAACCCCACGGGCACCTGAATCTTCTCTTTGGAGTTGGGGCGTTTACTGGGTTGTCCACCCACGATGGTGAGATCCGGCTTGTTCATCTTGTCATCGTTTCTCATAAGTCATTCACCCGCATCCGGACCGGCGTCTCCATCTGTATCAGTATCTGTGTCGGTATCCGGATCGGAGCCCAGGGTAGCCACATTTTCGGAATCGTCACAGGAAGCGATGAGCAACCCGCCCACCATTACCGACGCCGCAACGCTCTTGAGGAACCGCCGGTTGCGCTGCTTTGCCGGTTTGAACCGCGAGATCATTGTCTCCAGTATCTGTTGGGGCATCGCACTGAACATGGCCTGTTCAGACGGAGTGAAGCTGATCCCGCTCCTTGAAAGTGCCTCGTCGCGATTGTCGTACAATAGTGTGCGGAACTGCTCGTCCTGCGCGGCCATGATCAGTATCCGCTCCAGATTGACAGGCACTCGGGCGTCAATCGCCAACCCTCGCCGTTTCCATGAACCCTTGATGGGGCCGCTTCGACCTGCTCGCTTGATCTTGTCACTCATGTTTCCCCCTCAACGCTATATCCCTGATCCGATTCTACACCATATTCGAGCCGCGAGTGCCTATTCTGATATACTCCCCGGGTTGACGAGAAGGTTGGAAATACGAGATGCCCGTGGACGAGACCCTGAAGCAGAGACTGCACGACAAGAGCGCGCCGGTGACCTTCAAGAAGGCCATGGGGCTCATGGCATCCACAACCCTGGGTGTTGGCGCCATGATGGGTGCGGGTCTCTACGTGCTCGTGGGAATCGCGTCGGCGCAGGCGGGTCCCGGGCTTCCCATCGCGTACGGCATCTGCGGCATGCTCACCTTCCTGTCGGTGATCATGTTTGCCGATCTGTCCCGTCGCCTCCCCATCTCCGGCGGTGGGTACGCATACGCCTACAACCAGCTGGGCAGCTTCTGGGGATTCATGGTCGGGTGGCACCTCGCGGTGGGGAGCGTCTTCGCCTGCGCCCTGTACGCCCATGGCTTTGCCACATACTCGGCGTCGTTCCTTCCCGCACGGTACGTTTCCGATGGACTGTACAAGGTCATCGCCGGTTTCCTTGTGCTCACGTTCATTGTGATGAGCATGCGCGCGGGCAAGGGCGGGGACAGGGTGCAGCGGATCTTCACGTGGGGCAACCTGGCGGTGCTTGTAATCCTGGCCGCAGTGTCGGTTCCCCTCATCTCCGGTGATAATTACGTTCCGGTTTTCCCCAGGGGAGTGGGTGGCGTGGGGGCCGCCATCTCTCTCATCTACATCTCGTTCTTCGGCTACCAGCTCATCGCCAACAGCGCCGAGGAGATCAAGGACGCGCAGCGTACTGTTCCGAGGGCGATGGGGATCTCCATGGGTATCGCGCTGTTCTTCTACGTGATCGTGGCGGTGGTCGCGGTGGGGGCCGTGAACTGGAAGGAGCTGGCGACCAGCGACGCGCCCCTCGTGCTGCTGGCGTCGAAGGCGGTGGGTCCGTGGGGCGCCTGGCTCATAGGCGCCGGAGGGATTCTGGCGTCCGCAGCGGCGCTCAACAGCACGCTCTCCAGTCAGGGCAGGCAGATCTTCGCCATGGGGAGAGACCGGCTGCTGCCGGGTTTGCTGGGCTCGGTTCGGGGGAAGTCCGGAGCTCCTGCGGCAGCGCTCCTGGCGGGGGCGGGGGCTACCATCGTGGTGATTCTCCTTGCCGATCTGGAGTTTATCGCCAAGGCGGCCAACTTCGCCCTGTTGTTCTCCATGCTCCCCATCTCGGTGGCCCTGCACAGGCTCTACCGCAGCGAGGAGGAGGCCGGAGGGGTGAGATTGCCCCTGTGGCGCAAGGCTGTTCCGTGGGCGGCCATGGTTGCGAACGCGAGTCTGCTGCTTACCCTGGACTGGCAGTCGATGATGTTCGGGGGAATGATCGTCGGCGTGGGATGCGCCGTGTTTCTGAGTTACTCCCATGCATCGGAGAAGCGGGGCAGGGCCGGTTTCAGCGTGGACCTTGCCGCGCGGGAGGGGCATTCGCTCAACTTCCTCAAGAAAGGGGAGCGGATCCTGGTGCCCATGGCCAATCCTGACACGCTCGAGTCCCTGTTTTCACTGTCGAGGGCTCTGTTGCCCCCCGACGGAGGGGAGGTGGTCGCCCTGCGGGTTGTCAAGACGACGCAGGGGAAGAGCCCGCGTGAAGCTCTGTTGAGCACCGCCGGCACCGCAGATGCCCTGGAGGCCACGGAGATGGCCAATCAGCTGGCGAACGTGAAGGGGTTCAACGTGAGACCTGTCGTGAGAGCGGCAAATGATCTGGCCGATGGGATAATTCACGCGTCAATAGAGGAGCGGGTTCGGATGATCATCATGGGTTGGTCGTCTGCGCCCGGGGCGGGTCCGTCGAAGCTGGTTGAGAAGATTGCAACGAAGGTGCGCAACGACCTGGTCTTCCTCCAGCTCACTCACGACGTGACCCCCAAGAGGATAGGGGTGGCCCTGGGCGGTCAGGGGAACCTTCCGTTGATGGTGAAGGTGGCCATGACCATTGCGGAGGACTTTCAAGGAGAGGTCACGTACCTGAATGTGGTGCCCGAGCAATTCGAGATGGAGCACCTGGCCCATTCCAGGCAAATTCAGATGGCCGCCATCGAACGTCACACCAGTCTGGTGCCGTTCAACACGGAGCTTCTGAGGTCGGACAACCCCCTCGATGTGCTGGTGAAGCGGTCTGCGGATCTGGACATGCTGGTGGTGGGCACGTCGGAGAGCACCTACATGGACGACGCTATTGGGGCGTTCTCCGCCATGATAGCCGAACAGGCCAAGTGTTCGGTTGTGATCGTGCGCCGAGGAACAACGACCGTACTGAAATAGCCCGCGGTGAGATCCGGGTTGTTTGTTTGGTTATCGTTTATTAGCCCGCATCAGAACCGCCATCGTTTCCCGCGTCGGTCCCAGCGTCAGGATCTACACCTGTATCGGTATCAGTATCGGTGTCAGTGTCCGTGTCCGTATTCGTATCGGTATCGGTATCCGTATCGGTATCGTCGTCGGAGTCCGTGTCCATGTCGGAGTCTGCGTCGGTGGCACCTACCAAATCAATTTCCTCACAGTGAATGTTTGCCACCATGATGCCACCGACCATCGCTGCAGCCGCTACAGTTCTTGCGAAACGTCGGTTCTTCGACCGTCCGGGATCGATGGCGCGGATCATCACCTCGAGCGTTTCCGGTGACAGGGCGGCCAGCATTGTGCTCTCCGAGTCCGAAAGTCGAAACCCGGCGAGCGCTATTGCCTCTTCACGATTTGCTATCAGGCTTTCTTTGAAATCCGGGTTTTGTGCAGCCTCGATCATGACGCGCTCCCAATTGACCGGAATATCAATACGGGAACCTCCACCGTGTCGCTTCCACGATCCAACCAACTCCTGGCGCTCGCCGCGCCGTTCTTTTTTTGGTTTGTTCATCTCGTCACCCATGTCTTCATCCTCTTTTCCAGTGCTTTTCACACTCTGGGAGAATGTGCGCCGCAGGAGTCGAGGTCTCTCAGCTCCCGGTCGGCCCTGGTATAAAATCCGTGCTCCTGCAGGATCTGCAGCTTGGGTCGGATATTTTCGTCCACGTCCAGGAGGAAGAAGCCGGGGAAGAGATCCTTGTGCTCCTTGATAAAATCGAAAATCGGCGCGTGCCTGGGATGAATGGACACCGAGCCCACCTCGCACACCTCGTGACCCGTGATGACGTACTCGGGCAAGAGCTCCTCGCAGAACTCCAGGTTCGCCAACCGCTCTTCGCCCAGCTCCATATACATCTGGGTTTGCGGCAAGAGACACAGAAGCGAGGGAAGAATCCGGGCGCCCATCAGGCGAAACGAGATCATCTGAAACAGCGACTTGTAGAAGTCGTCCATCGACTCGTCCGGATAGGCCCAGATAAAGAACGTATCCACTCGGGGGAAGATTTGCGTCGCTCTTGAAACCACGTCGACGGCCATCTCCGGGGTGAACCCTTTCGAGGTTCTCTCCAGCATCGTCTGCGAGCCGGTCTCGATGCCGAAGCGGATCTCCAGGCATCCGGTTCTCGCCATAGCGTCCATCATTTCGTCGTCGGCGAGATCCACGCGCGCGAAAGCCTTCCACTTCACGTCCAGACCGCTCTTTTCGAGAGCGTCACAAAAACGCATCACCGCCTGTTTGGAAGAAACAAAGAACTCGTCCTGGAATAAAAACAGCTCCACGCCCACCGCATCGTGCAGCTCCTTCATCTCGGCCACAACGTCTTCGGGCGAACGGAAATAGCATTTGTGATTCCAGATGGGAGCCACCGAACAGAACGTACACTTGTAGGGACATCCTCTCGAGGAGACCATGCCGTACGCGTCATACGCGTTCAGGTCCACGCGGTGGTAGGCCGGCCTGGGAATCGTGTCGAGGTCTTCTATCCTTGCAGGGGGCTCGTTGCACACCACGGTGTTTTCCGCCGTCCTGAAGAACACTCCCGGCACATCGGTCAGATCTCCACCGTTCTTGAGCGCCTCGATGAGCGGGATGATCGAGTTCTCGGCCTCCCCATGTGCAACGATGTCGATCCAGGGAAATCTCTGAAGAATCTTTTCCTCCACCGCCTTCGCGCCCACCCCGCCGAGCACGATCGTTGTGTCCGGATAGCGCTCCTTCAGCTTCTTTGCGACAAGTATGGTGAACGGCAGAAGATTGGCCATGCACGACAATCCGATAATCGGCGACGGATCCGAGCAGAACTCGACGAAGGTATCCATGTCGAACGGATCGTCGGATTCGCAGGTCTGATAGTCGCGGAGGTCCACTTTGTAACCCGCGTTCTCGAGCACGCTCGTGAGGTAGAGCAAGCCGAGAGGCAGGTGGAGCTCCTTGTCGTACGCATCGGAATAGCGGACGAAGAGCATGTTCAGGTTGATAAATGTAATGTCAGCCATGTTGTTAGTTGTCCCCGCCGTCGTTCCCGGCATCCGGTTCGGTGTCGGTGTCCGTATCGGTGTCCACATCGGTGTCTACATCAGTGTCAGGTCCCACGCCGGCATCAACGTGGTTGATCGGGCTGTCCGTGTTCACATCGCAACCGCCCAGGGCTGCTGTTCCTGCTGCCAGAGACGTGGCCGCCGCCGCGACCAGACTCATGAATTTTCTTTTCTTCGGATTGGAGGGATTGATCTTGGCGATCATCGCTTCGAGGGCATCGTCCGTCGCAACGGAGAGCATCGCGTGTTCCGAAGGTCGCAAGCTCACACCGCTCTTTTCGATTGCTGCGTCTCGATCCGCCAGAAGCAACTTCTTGAAACCAGTGTCACGCGCCGCGTGGTAGAGAATTTTCTCAAGTCCCACCGGAACCTTCACCCTGGCCGACAGTCTCTTTCTCTTGCTGGGCTGACCGCCGACGATGGTGAGATCCGGCTCGCTAGTCATGTCATCGTTTTCCATGAGTCCCCTCAATAGGTAAGCTACCCGCCGTCCGGCCCACCATCCACATCAGTATCTGTATCAGTATCTGTATCAGTGTCCGTATCGGTATCGCCGTCGCTGTCGGAGTCGATGTCCGGCCCGACGCCACCACAGGCAATCGCATCGTCGGGATCGTCGCAAGAAGCGATTAGCAAGCCGCCCACCATCGCCGCCGTTGCGACGGTTTTGAGGAACCGTCGGTTGCGCTGTCCGGCTGGTTTGAACCTCGATATCATTGCCTCCAGCATTTGCCGAGGCATCGCATTGAACACGGCCTCTTCAGACGTAGTGAAGACGATGTCGCTCCTCGAAAGCGCCTCATCGCGATTGTCGTACAATAGTTCGCGGAACTGCTCGTCCTGCGCGGCCATGATCAGTATCCGCTCTATATTGACAGGCACCTGGGCATCGCTCGACACTCCTCGTCGTTTCCATGAGCCCTTGATAGAGCCGCTTCGACCTGTTCGCTTGATATCGTCAGTCATGTTTCCCCCGCAGGTTCGAGTTTGCGTTCCCCGTCAACCGATGCCACTTCAACTATATCGTACCAACAGGCGATAAGGTAAGAATTGTTAGCCGATGGCGTATTTCCATACCTTCTCGACTCTTTCAAAAACCGCGCGCCAGGTGAACGGCGTGAGGCTCCCGGCGAAGGTGGCAGCAGTGGTATCGACAGGAGGTGCATCCAAAGCCATATCCAACGTGTCCGTCAGCTCCTCCACGAACGCCGGGATGTCTTGCTCCAGCGGTATGTCCGCGTCTTTTAGCCCGGGCATCGAGACGAGATCCAGGGCCTCCCCGAGGGAAGGTGCGAGACCATCTTCCACACCGGGCAGGCGGGTGGACACGATCCGGCAGCCGCACGCGAACGCCTCTACAAGCGCCAGGGGGAGGCCTTCGTGAAACGAGGGCAATACACAGATCTTGCAGCGTCTCATGAGATCCGCGAGCGCTGACTGGGTGAGTTGACCATGGAGCACGACTGTGGGCGACATGGAGATCATCCGTTTGCGGAGATCCTCCGCCTGGGCGCCGGCACCGCTTCCCGCAACGTGGAGAGTGAGATCTGAGTGCTTCCGGGTCAGGTTCTTCATCGCGTCGAGCAGCCACGGGAGCCCCTTTGCGTGACTGAACTTGCCCGCGTATATGATGTTCCTGTTCCGGGCGTCGGATCGCTGTTGCGCGTGAAAGACCCTTTCGTCGTATCCGGCGCCAACGATGTGAATCCTGTGCGCCGGGACGTGGAGCACCTTCGCGAGCTTCACGGCGTGCTCCCTGTGTAACACGGCGAACTGTTCGTTCCTCGAACAACCCCGCGTTACGCGATCGGCCAGGTGCGGGCAGAGGGTCATCTGGCGCAGACCGGTCGCGTGGCAATGCGTAATCACCGGTGTGTGAGGCGCCACGTCCTTGATGATGGAGCTCAGCAGCCAGATGTGATGTGAATGGATGATATCTGGTTTGAAATGATCGATGACTTCTTCGAGGTGGCGTTGCCAGGAGTCTACGTACACTTTCAACTGAGTCTCGGACATCGAGGAGAAGCGTGTACTGGGGTAGGGCATGACGTCGCTCATCCCGGGGATCGGGAAATTCAGCGGTGCGCTGTCGAACAGGAGGGGGCTGATACTACTACGCGGAAGCCCTCCGACGTTTGGATCTGGATTGGAGGCGGGAGATCCAACGACGGCGTGTTGATCCCATCCGGCCTCGCGGGCGATGTCGACCATGGAGTCGAGGGTGATCCCGCTGCCGGTCAGCGAGGGCTGCTGCGACAGTACGTGTAGCGCCTTGCCCGCCATGAAGGGAAGCGTAACAGACATGAATTTCTATTGTAAGCAAACAGCATCGATCATGGCCCAGGGAGCGCTCGCGATTGACATCCATTACTCAACGAGGGAGACTGGGAAATCATCGAAGAGGGAGGCAGCAATGAATAAGAAGGTCGTCGGCACCCTGGTATTTGTAGGCGCGCTCATCGCGATCAACGCCCTGAGTTACTTGCTTGATTGGCCATTCTTTATCTATTGAACTGACTGCGGTTGTTCATTAATGAACGGATAGGCAACCTGTTGATCGGGGGCTCCGTTATCTCGTGGGCAGTCCTCGGCTTGTTCGATGCTGAGGGATCCTGCCTGTTGTCGCCGGTTCGCCTGTCAATTTCGGCCATCAATCTCTGCGTGGGCGTGTTGTTCATCTTCCGATCGAAGGTGAGGCGTCACGGAGGATTGCGCCTCGCGCTGATCTGTCTCCCCGCCCTGGTCGTCGCCGGGTGGGCCCTGAAGTCCGCCCCTGATCCGGGGGATTGGCCGGTCCACGCACAGGTGGTTTTTGTCGTCGGGGTGGCTATTGCTATTGCGTCCTTTCTCTTCCTCGCGCGCAACTTCGCCATATTGCCGGCTGTCCGGGACATTGTGGTCAGGGGGCCTTACGCCGTGGTCAGGCACCCGGCCTATGCGGGCGAATTGTTAATGATCGGAGCTTGCTGCCTCAGTGCCCCGGGGCTTGATACCGCGTTGCCGCTCGTTGCCGCGTTGCCGATGGTAATGATCCGGGTGACTGCCGAGGAGCGCGTGCTGGCGAGCGAGCTGGAATACGAGCGATACACTAGGAAAGTCAGGTGGAGAATCCTGCCGTACGTCTGGTGACGACCCCGTTCAGGAAGCGTTGACGATTTTCAGGAACACCTTGACCACACTGGGATCGAACTGGGATCCCGAGGCTTTCTTGATCTCGTCGATGGCCGTCTCGACAGATAACGCGGCGCGGTAGGGTCGGGTAGAGGTCATGGCGTCATACGTGTCCGCCACGGCTATGATCCTGGAGGCGAGCGGGATCTCGGTTTCCTTTCGGCCATCAGGGTATCCGGTGCCGTCCCAGCGCTCGTGGTGAAATCGCACGTACTCGCGGATATCGCCCAGGAACTTGAGCGGCCTCAGGATGGTGTTGCCGAATGACGGGTGCTGCTCGATGATTGTGCGTTCATCGCTGGTCAGTTTTCTCGGCGCGAGGAGGACCTCGTCCCGGATGCCGATCTTGCCGATGTCGTGAAGCAAGGCCGCATTGTGGATCTTTTCCACATCGTCTTCTCGCAACTCGAGCTTGACTGCAATTTCCTTTGACATGTTTGCCACGCGCTCCGAGTGACCGCGTGTGTAGTCGTCCCGAGCTTCGAGGGCTCCCGCGAGGGACTTCAGAGTTTCGTAGTATACGCGCTGTGTATTCTCGAACAGTCGGGCGTTTTCAATGGCGATGGCTGCCTGTGACGCCATGGTCTCGAGCATCTGCCTCTCGTCGTCGTCGAGGGCGTCCCTGGCTTCGCGGACCAGTTCGAATACGCCGATGGTCTTGTCGCCGATGCGGAGGGGGAGATCCAGCACGGCCCTGGAGCCGGTACCCTCTATCATCTTGCCCTCCTCGGCCTTGATCCGCAGCTCCTTGGTTTCTTCGTCGATGAGCTTGATGGCGCCTGCGGTGGAGCCGATGATCTTGGAGGTCATTGAGAGGATAGTGTGCAGTGTGGTGTCCAGATCGAGGCTCGACGTAATTGTTCGTCCTGCCTCATGGAGTGTGGTGAGCTGCAGGATCTGCCGCTCCAGGCTCACGTTTGCGTCGGAAATCTGAGAGGCGTAGTTTTCGAGCTCCTTGTTGAGCCGATTGGTTTCGGCAACGGTTTCGCCGAGCATCCTGTTGGCGTCCTCCAGCCCCTTGATGAGTCGCGCATTGTAGATGGCCACGGCAGCCTGAGCCGCGAAAGCCCTGAAGAGATCAGCGTCCTGTTCGTCGAAGTTATTTGGATTGGGACTCTTGGTGTAGAAGACTCCAATGGTCTTGTCCATTATGACGAGTGGGGACGCCAGCTCGCTTCGGGCGGGATCCTTGCCCTCATCCTTGATGTAGCTTTCTTCCTTCAACGTGTCGTTGATGAGGATGGTTTCCCCGGTCTGGGCAGCGCGACCGGAGATGCCCTCTCCCAGTGGAACGTGGGTGCCCAGGGCGTAGCCGTATCCGATGGCCGCGTGAAGGATCAGGTCGTTGTCGTCCGGATCTGTGAGCAACAGGGCGCACTGATCGATGTCAAGAGCCGTGCATGCGGTTTCGAGGATCTTGTCGAGGATCTCTGTGGGATCGTGGATGGAGTTGAGCGCGCGGGCGGCCTGATTGAGTGAGGCCAGGCGCCGGCTCCTCGATTCCAGGTTGGCAATCATTCGCGCGTTGTGCAGGGCGGTGGCCGCCTGGGAACCGAAGATCCGAAAGAGCTTCAGGTCTTCTTCGGTGAAGGTGTTGGGCTCCATGGATTCGGCGTCAAGGATTCCGATCGTCTCGCCATCCAGGGAAAGCGGCACGGCCATCTCGCAGCGGGCGCCCGGCGTTCCGGGAATGTAGTTTTCGAAATCCTTGATGTCGTCGATGATCTGTGCCTTGCCGGTAATGAACATCTCGCCCACCAGGCCCACGCCGATGGGTATCTCGAGGCCCTCAACGTCGCCGTGATTGATAGCTCGTCGAACAGTCAGGCACTTGTGACCGTCGTCCGGCGTCAGGATGGCTACGGCGTCGAACCCCAGGGCCTTCTGCGCGAGGCTGAGAATGATGTCCAGCATCTCGTCGGGTTCGTCGATGGAGTTGAGGGAGCACGCGGCCTGGTGAATGAGCGTGAGCTTTTTGGCGCGGTCTTCCAGATCCTGGATCATTCCCGCGTTTTTGAGAGCGGTTGCCACCTGCGATCCGAAGACCCTGAAGAGATCGAGATCGGAGGTATTGAACGCGTATGGCACCATCGCCTCTGCGTCGAGGATCCCGATGGTGTTGCCGTCAAGGGTGAGCGGCACGGCCATCTCACATCGGGCGTCCGGCGTTCCGGGGATGTAGTCTTCGAAATCTTGAATGTCGTCGATGATCCGGGCCTCGCCGGTGACGAACATCTCGCCCACGAAGCCCGTGCCGATGGGCATCTTGAGGCCTTCCACGTCGCCGTGATCGAGAGCCTTGCG
>JAUVDV010000124.1 GCA_030595125.1 Deltaproteobacteria bacterium | reverse complement strand
GGGATGGCTACAACGTTGGGCATGCACACAGCTTGGTTCTTGCTGGCCGAAAGAGAAGAAACCGTAAGAAAATTAGTGGAGTAATCGTTAACCCTGGCGTTTTGAAAAGAAACTCGAAGCACCCGTTGTCGAAAATCAATGGTGGTGAGGGCAGCCGAGCAGCGTTCCTGGACGAACTGACGGAGGCTCTAGCTGAGCTTCCCACTGCTGGCAAGGAGCAAATACACGGTCATTATGGACAGGCGTCCAAGGCCGATTTGTGGTATACCAATTATTATAGTCACGCATCCTGCTGGAGGTAGTCATGTCCGAGCGTCTTTGTGGTTTATACGGTCGAGTATCGACAACCAGGCAGGCCGAAGTCCTCGATGGAGGTTTGGATAGCCAGTTTGATATGATGGAACGTCGTGTAACCTGGGAACATGACAACGACCCCGCAGCACCATGGACGGTCGTCGACCGTTATCGCGAGGAAGGTTTCTCGGGGAAGAACCTCGAACGGCCCGAGTTCAAGCGGATGATGGTCGACATCGAGTCTGGTCGCATTAACACTGTGGTGGTACAGAAGATCGACCGCATTTCACGGTCTCTCCGCGACTTTTTTGATCTATGGGAGTTGTTTGAGAAGCACGGAGTGCAGTTCCTTTCCTTGCACGAGAAGTTTGATTCGACCACCGCAGTCGGTCGGGCCATGCTCAAGCTCATCCTTGTCTTCGCGGAGTTGGAAAGGGAGCAGACAAGCGAGCGTACGACTGCCACGTTGGCGTACCGAGCCCGTCAGGGCCTGCGAAACGGTGGGCGCATCTATGGCTACGATCTCGATCCTGAAAAAAAGGGGGTACTCAAGATCGTACCCGAGCAGGCCTCGCACGTACAACACAACTTCTTCGAAAAATGCGTAGAGCTTGGTTCGGCAGGTGCTGTTCACCGCTACCTGCACGAGAAGGGTATCTACTCCCCCGTCTATAAATCCAGACGAGGTAGAACCCACGGTGGCACGCCTTTTACTAAACCCGCCGTGATCAGAGTTCTCACCAACCCGTTTTACCTCGGCAAAATTCAACACAAAGACGAAATCTACGACGGTCAGCACGAAGCCATCGTCCCAGAAAAGCTATTCAACAAGGTGCAGGCTATCCTGGGCAAAAACAGAAAAACCTGCACAGTTACAAGGGAGCAGAGAACTCACACTTTCCTCCTTCAGGGTCTCATGAGGTGCGGTAAATGCGGCTGCATCATGACACCCCGAAGCAGTCACGGACGTGGTGGAAAGAGGTATTTTTACTACGAGTGCTCGAAGGGCGCCCACTCTGCCAACCTGGACTGCGACACTGCATACGTTCCAGCTGAGCCCATTGAAAAATTCTTGATAGAGCAGCTTCGAAAGGCTGTCCTCACGGAAGATGAGATCCGCCGTGTTGTTAAAAGGGCAAATGGTAAACGGGGCGAGGTTATGCAGAAGTTCGCCGAGGAGGAAGCACGCCTCATCACGAAACGGTCTAAAGTTCAGGCGAAGATTGAGAACATTGTTGACGCTGTTGAGGATGGCAAACCCATGCGCTCATTTGAAAAGCGTCTTAAAAAACTTGAGCGAGAAGAAGCACTACTTACTAAAGAGGTAGATGGCCTCAGACTCAAGAAGGACAAGACCGAGGAGAAACTCCTTTCCGCAGAGGTAATAGCCGAAAACTACCGCGCTGTGCCCGAGATAATCGACGGCCTCGTAGCCACCAAGAACTGGTCAAGGCTCAAGTCCCTACTCAGTCAGTATGTGGAAGCCATTCAGTGGAATGAGTCCGAAGACGACCGCAAGGCTGGCGAGGTCAAGATCATGCTCTTCGAGCACGCGTACCTGCCGGACGACGAGTCCAGAAAAGAGATGAGCGCATCACTGGTTAACAATGGTGCGCTAAAGTGTAACGATTGGCTCCTGCTGCAAGACTTGAACTTGCGACCTAGTGGTTAACAGCCACCCGCTCTACCAACTGAGCTAAGCAGGAATACCTTTAGGGCTCGCGAAAAAACAACGCCGCAAATCTGGGAACTTATTCTTGCGCGAACCCATCAGCGGGGAATAGTAGACTTCGGACTTCGACTGTCAAGTTGAAATGACCTTTTAGAGCCTATCTCAAGAGCTTGCGCGCTATACTCGCTAATCCATGGCGGGGATATACCAGAGCATCATCGACTTCCTGTCTGCCGGGCAGAGCGCCGCAGGTCTGGCGGTGCTTTTCGCTTCGGCGGCGGTGGAGTACGTTTTTCCTCCGTTCCCCGGAGATTCGGTGACCCTTTTCGGCGCCTTCCTCGCGGCCACAGAGGGGTGGAGCGTGCCGCTGGTATTCACGGTAGTGACCCTGGGGTCGGTGGTGGGAGCGGTTATTGACTACGCGCTCGGGCGGCGGCTGGCAACAATACCCCGGGACCGCCTTTCCGGCGGAAGACGAGCGTTGATGAAAAGGGCGCAATCGATAGTGGATCGGTTCGAGCGGCACGGGGCGGTGTACATTGCGGTCAACCGGTTCCTTCCGGGAATTCGGGCGCTGTTCTTCGTGGCGGCGGGGATGGCCAGGTTGCCGATGGGAAAGGTGATCTTGTGGGGAGCGCTGTCGGCGGCGGCGTGGAACGCGCTGATAATCGGCGCGGGGTTCGCGGTGGGCAAAAACTGGGACAGGCTTCTGGAGCTGTTGCGAACCTACACTCTGGTTGCGTGGATTGTTGTCGGGGTCGTTATCGCAGCGCTAATTGTTCGATGGTGGTTGAAAAAGAACCATCGGATTGGCTAGACTTTCCTCCACTTACGGGGGAGCGTCAGGGAGGGGGTTGGGTTATCGAATGACACGAAAAAAAGACAAACAGAATTCCATAACCAGTGATGTGGGGCTTGACACAAATTTGCTGCCCGCAAGCCACCTTCTCCTCTACCAAACCGACGACGGTCGGCAATGGATCGAGGTGCGGTGGCGCCAGAACCCAAGGGTGACCCCATGAAAAAGAAAAAAGAGACATCCATCGTTCGCTCATCGGCTGCTGAGTATCTGACATTTGTAGCGGCTGGGGGCCGATCGGAAACCAGCGTGGAAATGCGCTATGAGGACGAGAATATCTGGCTGACGCAGAAGATGATGGCAGCCATTTATGACGTTTCGGTTCCCGCCGTCAACCAGCATCTGAAACGTGTTTTTAACGACAACGAGCTGGAGGAAAGCGCAGTTGTTAAGAAATACTTAATAACTGCCACCGACGGTAAAAACTACAATACAAAACACTACAATCTACAGGCCATCATCGCCGTCGGCTTCAAAATCGAAAATGAGCGTGCCGTGCAGTTCCGCAAGTGGGCGAATCAGATTGTCAAGGACTACACCATCCAGGGTTGGACGATGGATGTGGAACGTCTCAAACACGGCGGCAACCTGACGGATGAATTCTTTGAACGCCAACTTGAAAAGATCCGTGAAATCCGGCTTTCCGAGCGCAAGTTCTATCAGAAAATCACGGATATTTACGCCACCTCGCTGGATTATGATCCATCTGCCACAGCTACCAAACGTTTCTTTGCTGCCGTTCAAAACAAGATGCACTATGCGGTTCACGGTAATACGGCGGCCGAAGTCATTGTGGATCGCGCGGATCACAAGAAAGAAAGCATGGGGCTGACCAGTTGGGATGGAGCACCAAAAGGAAAAATTCACAAATACGATGTTTCCATCGCCAAGAATTATCTCTCCGAGTTTGAGCTTGGACAGATGCAGCGGATTGTTTCGGCCTATCTTGACATGGCTGAACTTCAGGCCATGCGTAAAATTCCCATGACCATGGCAGATTGGGAAGAGCGGCTTAGCGGGTTCCTTAGGCTCTGGGACCGGGAAATTCTTCAGGATGCAGGCAGGGTGACGGCAGAGCTGGCCAAGGCCCACGCCGAGTCCGAATTTGAAAAATACCGCATTGTTCAGGATCGACTTTTTGAGAGTGACTTTGACAAAGAGATGAAGAAGCGCGAAGCCCTGGAAGATGACAAAGAACTGGCGCGCCTGGAAAGCCGGCTTGAGGACAGGAAGAAAGAAAAATAATCAGGCGGCCCCTACTTCCGCATCGCGGCCTCGACGTCCTTGATGGTCTTGGGGATACCGTCGCCCAGCAACCGACTGCCGTTCTTCGTAATGAGCAAGTCGTCCTCGATTCGCACCCCGCCGAAGCCGAGGTACTTCTCCACCTCGTTGAAGTTGATGAAATCGACGTTTTTTCCTTCACCCTTCCAGCGCTCTATCAACGCAGGGACGAAATAGATGCCCGGTTCGACTGTGATGACGAACCCGGGTCGCAGCTTCTTGGCCAGGCGCAGGAAGGACAGGCCGAACTGATTGGATCGCTGATCGCCCTTGCGGTAGCCGACCATATCGCCCAGATCTTCCATGTCGTGCACGTCGCCGCCGATCATGTGGCCAAGGCCGTGTGGGAAAAACAGAGCGTGGGCGCCCGCCTCAACCGCCTGGTCGACATCGCCCTTCATCAAGCCCAGGCCCTTCAGGCCTTCGACCGCCGTACGCGCGGCGATGAAATGGATATCCCGGTTGGAGACCTTGGGACTCGCTGCGGCGATTGCATTGATCTGCATATCGAGAACTATCTGGTAGATGTCCTTCTGTTTGTCCGTGTATTTGCCCGAGACCGGGAACGTGCGGGTTATGTCGGATGCGTAGAAACTGTGAGGCGCCTCCACCCCGCTGTCCACCAGAAGGAGTTCTCCGTCCTTGATAACGTTGGTGTACGTGTTGTTGTGCAACACCTCGCCGCGGACGGATACAATGGGAAGGAAGGACTGGGGCATATCGTGGCGAAGAGCGATACCCTGCATGGCGCCCGCCACGTCCGCTTCCAGGATCCCCGGTCTGATCATGCCGAGCGCCTGGGCGTACATCTTCTTGCTCACGGCAAGGGCGCGTTCCATCTCGGCCACTTCCTCGTCCGTCTTTATCGAGCGTTGTTCGGCCACTGCCATGGCCAGGTCTCGGCACGCGCCGCCGGCGATCTCGGACCAGGGAATGCCAAGTAGAACAGTCAGCTTGAGGGTTGTCTCGGCGCGGTACGGGGGCAGGTAACGTATGGTCACCCCCTGTTTTTTCAGGTTCGACAGCGTCTCGCCAAGGGCGCCAAATTCGGCGGTTCTGTCTATTCCGGCGGCTCGTGCGTGGTCCTCGAGCACCGGATGGGGGCCGTGCCAGATGAGATCGTCGGGATCCTCGCCGGGGCCGTACATGGTCACCTCTCCGTCCGGGAAGATGAGGATCGCCATGCCCGGAAGGTTGGTTCCCGCGTAGTAAAGAAAATGAGAGTCCTGCCTGAAGGGATACGGGTTTGCCGGGTAATTCCTGGGCGCTTCGTCCTGTCCGATGAACAGGATTGCGCCGTCTCCGACCGCTGCCCGCAGATGGGCGCGGCGTGATGAATATGTGTTTGCGTTCATGTCGTTCCTCCTGATGCCTTATTAGGATGATATCTTTATGCCAGCAAGTCGATATTTGGAGCCTCATCCGATATACAAAAAGACATGAGGGGTTTCCACAGGATGTCGATTGTGACAGCGGCCGCATTTGTTGTGGCCGGTTGTTTCACCGTCGGCGGCTCGCCTTCCTCCGGAGATGAGCCTGCGAAAGCGTCGTCCGCCTGCCTCGAGGTGAACAGCCGACCACCGATGGCGGATGCGGGCGAGGCCTCCGTCAAGAAGGGCGGAACGATCGCAATCCGCATCGAATCCGAACCCGGCACCCTTTTGTCCATGTACTCTCTGAACCCGGTCGTCCGGCACATCGTCGATCACGACGTGTTCGAGGCCCTTGTATCCATGGACTCGCTAACGGGCCAGGTGGTTCCGGAACTAGCAAATAGCTGGGAGGTGGACTCAAAGGAGGGCATCTACACTTTTCACCTGACGCCCAACGCCCGCTGGCACGACGGCAAACCAGTGGTCTCCGAAGATGTGAAATTTACATTCGAGCGGCTGCTCGACCCGGTGGGCGGCGCCGTTCTTCGGGGAGATTATCTGGACATCAAGCGGGTGGACACACCGGACGATCTCACAGTCACCATACATCTGGACAGGCTCCGACCGGGTTTTCTCGAATCCCTGTCGAGACTCTCAATTCTTCCGTCCCACGTTTTCAAGAACGAGATCGTTCCCAGCCACGCGGCCGCCCGGGCTCCCGTCGGATCCGGCCCTTTCAAGTTCGGATCCTGGAAGACCGGCAACTTCATCGAGATCGTCAAAAACCCGGATTGGCGCAACGAGCCCCCGGCGCTGGATCGGATAATCTACAGGGTGATTCCCGACAACAGGGTCGCCATCGGCCTGTTTCGCGGAGGAGATCTCGATATAGTGACCAATGCGGGCTACGTCGATCCCGAGAAGATCGAGGGCGGGTGGATCCTGACATATCCGCTCTCCCGCTTCGAGGCATGGGTATACAACGTGTCCACGCCCGTCTTCTCGGACAGGCTGACGCGGCGCGCCGTGGGAAGCCTCATCGACAGGAAAACCATAAGGTGGTCGGTGTTCAGATGCCTGTCCGAGATCGTGGACTCTCCCTGGCCGCACACGGAAATTGGCGATGATGACGAGATTTCTTCGGTGCCCTACGATCCGGCGGGGGCTCGCGCAATGCTGGCATCTGCGGGATGGGCCGATGACGATGGAGACGGTGTCCTCGAGCGTGAGGGTGTTGCGCTGAAGTTCACATTGTTGCTCACGGATACCGGCCGTGACACGAGGCGTGCGGTCATGGTGATACAGCAGGATCTGACGCGCGCCGGGATAGACATGCGCATTCTGACCGTCAGCCCCGGGGGGTACTCCGAGCGACTTAGAGAGCATCGATTCGATGCCACAGTGGTGACAAATTCCAACCGTCGACCGTTCGATCCGATTCCAATGTTTCACAGTTCGGGGATATCGACCGGAACCAACATGGGGCTCTTCAGTGACGGCGAGATCGACACGTTGCTGGAATCCATCGCGGCACAACGCGATCCCAAGTTACGTCGCGCCCTCAAGCGCAAGTTCGACGCGAGGCTCGCGCTCGAGCAACCGGTGACCTTTACCTTTCGCCCCGTTCGGCTGGTAATCGTCCGCGACGGGATAACGGGGGTTGGCATAAGGGACGAGTGGATTGACGAGGGGACGCTCGCTTTTATCGCCCCCCCGCGAGGTTCCCCGTGATCCGCTTCCTCGTCCGCAGGCTGGCGACGCTGCTGCCGTCTGTTTTTGGAATCAGCCTGGTCACCTTCGTGCTGGTGAACCTGGCTATGGGCAACCCTGACGCGGCCGACTCGGGCGTCGTCTCCGCGACGGGAACCCTGGGCAGGGAGACGGCACAGGATCTGGGCAGGGCGTACGGCCTGCATCTTCCGTTGTTTATCAACTTTTCGATTGAGGATGCCCGCACACGTGCCGTACGAGATATTCGGCGTCTCGCCTATCCCGCAAAGAAAGGACAGGCCGTCCGTTCTCTCGCCGGTTCAGGTGGAGCGGCGCTTCCTTACCTGGCCGCTGCCCTTCCCAGCCTCAAAGGAGATCAGAAGGCCGCCGCGCTTTCTGCCCTCGAGAAGATCGCAGGGAGAATCGGAATCGAGCAGGCGGTGGAGAACTCCCAGGATCCAGCTGCCTTCTGGACTCGCTACTGGAGCATCTACGGATCCGACTTCACGCCGGTACGGTCGGCCCGTCTGGTCCGGCGATTGATACGGCGCGAGGATGAACTGGCCCTCGTGGAGTTGCGGAGCCTGGACACGTTCTGCATGCCCGAAATCATGGATGCCCTGAACATCGATCTCCCCCCCGAGGCACAGACTCGCCTGGTCGATCTCGCAATGGAGCTCACAAACAGAAACGATCCCCTCGATCCATCGCATTCCAGAGTCGATCGAGAGATCGTCATCAATCGATGGATGGAATGGTGGAACCAGCGATACGATCTGTACACAACCTTCGAGGGGTGGCGAACCGTGACAGGTGCCATCACCGAGACGCGGTATTTCCGCTGGTTGAGCCGTTTCGCGACCTTCGACTTTGGGGTCTCGGTGCGGGACGGCAGATCGGTTCGCGCGAAGATCGCCGAGCGTCTGCCCGTGACGCTTCTCCTGTCATTCCTGGCGCTCGTGGCCGCATACGCAATAGCAATCCCCCTTGGCGTGGTCTCGGCCGTGCGCCACGGCGGCGCTTTTGATCGTGTGACAACCGTCATCCTTTTCGTTGTCTACTCCCTTCCCGCCTTCTGGGTGGCGATGCTGTTGTTGAGATACGTGGGCAGCTCCGGCCACCTGGACTGGTTCCCTTCCCAGGGGCTCTCCAGCCCGGGATCCGAGGACTGGTCCTTGCTGCGGCGGATCGGTGACATGGCTCATCACCTCGCGTTGCCGGTTCTTTGCCTGTCGTTCGTCTCCATGGCGATGCTCGCTCGTTACCAGAGGGTGGGGATGTTGCAGGTCATCGAGAAGGACTTCATGCGGACGGCGCGCGCAAAGGGGCTCTCAAAAACCCAGGTTATATTGCGCCACGGGCTGCGCAACGGAGTCATCCCGGTGATCACCATGATGGGGCTGCAGCTCCCGTACCTGGTGAGCGGCTCGGTGGTAGTGGAGCGGATCTTCGGTATCCCCGGCATGGGCCTCGAGACCTTCGAGGCTATTCGCGCGGGCGATCACGCGTGGCTCATGGCAGTTGTCACGGTGACCGCCGTGCTGACCATGCTGGGCATAGTGCTGTCCGACCTCATCTACGCCATCGTCGATCCCCGGATAGTCCCGGGCCGTCGCCTCGAGAGGCAGTCATGATAGCCGGGCCTGTAAGGAAGCGGGTCGGGTGGATTGCCAGGTCTATCCGCCGTTACGCCAAGCGTCCGATGGCCATGATCGCTCTGGTCTTCATGGTCGTTGTCGTGCTTTGCGCGCTTCTCGCGGATGTCCTCGCGTCGGACAAGCCGATTCTCTTGCACCTCGACGGGAAGCTCTACATCCTGCCGGCCATCTTCGACGACAAGGATCTGGTGGATCACGACAACCAGACCATCGTCGCTGCCATCTCGGAGCGCGGGGGCTGGGCGGTGCTTCCTCCTGTGCCGTACGGGCCCAACCAGACGAAGGTGGACGGGCGGGTGAACTGGCTCCAGGCGCCCCACAGTGGTCATCTTCTGGGCACCGACGACAGCGGCAGGGATGTGCTGGCGCGGATCATCCACGGGGCGCGATCCTCTCAACTGGTGGGGATCGGATCCATCGCCCTGAGCACCTTGCTCGGGGTTCTGATCGGGGCCTTCGCCGCGTACTTCGGCGGCTTGCCCGATCGCACGGCCCTCATTTTTATCGAGACGCTCACAGCCTTTCCCACGTTCTTCCTGATCCTTGCGATCCAGGGGTTGCTGGGCAGCGGAAGCTTGCTCCAGCTGGTGATAATCATCGGCGCCACGCGCTGGACGGATGTGGCTCGCGTCACGCGGGCCGAAGTGCTCAGGGTCGTCAACGAGGATTATGTGGACGCCGCGCGCGCGCTCGGCCTGGGACATCTTCGTATCCTGTTTCTGCATGTGCTGCCGGGCGCCATCGGTCCGGTGGTGGTGTCCGCCACTTTCGGGGTGGCCGGCGCCATCCTCATCGAATCGACGCTTTCGTTTCTCGGTTACGGCGCGCCGCCTCCGACCGCGAGCTGGGGACAGCTCCTCACGGACGCATTCAACAACGAAGGCTGCTACTGGCTGACGATCTTTCCTGGCCTGGCCTTGTCCCTTACGGTACTTTCCATCAATCTCGTGGGAGAGGGATTGCGCGAGGCGGTCGATCCGGCCGATTGAGGAGGCGTCGGGATGAGGTCATTGGGTTAATAAGATGGAAGAGATCTGGACCGTAAAGAAGATCCTCGATTGGGCTATCGGTGATTTCCGCGAAAAGGGCATGGATTCCCCGAGGCTGGAGTCCGAGCTCCTGCTCTCCGCCGTGCTTCATTGCGATCGCATCTCGTTGTACACGGGGTTCGATCGTCCCCTCGAGGGAGGGGAGCTCGAGTCCTTCAAGGGGTTCGTCATTCGCCGCAGAAAAGGTGAGCCCGCGGCGTACATCCTCGAGCACAAGGAGTTCTGGTCACTGGATCTCAAGGTATCAAAGGAGGTCCTGGTGCCGCGCCCCGATACCGAGACCCTGGTGCAGGCCGCGCTGGATCTGGTGGGAGATTCAGCTTGTCGCGTGCTCGATCTCGGCACCGGATCGGGCTGCGTGGCGATAGCGATGGCAAAGGAGCGCGAGCGGCTGGAGATCGACGCCGTGGATATCTCCGCAGGGGCGTGCGAAGTGGCTCGGGAAAACGTGTCGAAGCACGGTCTGGACGATCGCGTTCGTGTGTACGAGGGAGATCTTTTCACCGCGCTGCCGACCGGCGAACGCTACGGAATGATCGTCACCAATCCACCTTACGTCATCGATACCGAGATCGACGAGCTCGAGCAGGAGGTCAGGCTAGAGCCACGCATCGCCCTCGCCGGGGGCGAGGACGGCCTCGACGTGGTGAAAAGGATCTTCGACAGCGCGCCGAGTTACCTGGAGTTGGGCGGGTGGTTGCTTCTGGAGATCGATCCGAGACAGGCGGCGACCGTGGCGATGGACATCGGCCCGGCCACGTTGGGAGTGGAGGGCCGGATCGCCAAGGACCTCGCCGGCAGAGACAGAGTCGTCATTTTTCAGGGTAAATAGGGGGAGGGGGGTGAACTTGGCGGACAGGCGATATCCGCCGCCGTTTCACCGCCGTTTTTTCCGCTCTTCCGCCGATCTTTTTCATCCCGGATAACGATCGTTCATCCGCCTACGCGATCAAGGGGACAAGCTACGGCGGGTGAACGAAAGTCAAGGCACATGGCGTGGGCCGATTTGATGCGGCGATCTTCGGACTGGATGTTCTAGAGTGTCCGAAGTGTTTCGGGCGAATGCAGCTGATCGCGCTGATCGAAGATCCCGCCGTCATCAAGAAGATCCTCGAGCACCTGAACCTGCCGAGCGAAGTGCCCAAAGCCCGCCCCGCCAGACCACCGCCGGAACAGGAATACCGTGAACTCTGGGACGCCGTTGATCCTGTATACGAAGACCCAGCCTGATCCCCAAACCGCCAATTCGTCGCGAAGGCGGAGATCCATCCTCACCGTGAAAACTGCGTTAATGGGCGGGTCTCTTTAGCTGGCCGAGCTGCCTGAGCCGAAAATTCGACTGTCTCTCACCTCATCTTACGATATAATACCTTCAGGAGGGGCAACTTGTCACTCCAAAGTACAAATGTCGGGTCCTCTCCCAAGTAGAAATGTCGGGTTTTCACTCCTGGCCGGGTCGGTTTCCGGGTTCTTGCTCTCCTTGATATCTAAATGATTCTGCTCCTTTCGAAGCCGCACCTTTTCTCTCTTGGTGAGACCTCTCGAGACCAGTCTGGCCTGGTCCCGCTCCAACTGCTTCTCCTGGATGTACTTCAGCGCACCGCTCAGCAGCTTGTTCTCGACTATGGCGCCGTGCTCGATACGAGGATTGTCCCTGGGGAACGCCTTGGCAGGGAGAGCCACCCCCTCATGGCGGATGCTGATCGACCCATGGTCATCCTCGAATACCGTCACCCGTTGCCCCAGGGCGGCCCGTGAAGCGGCACTCGGCTCGAGCACGTGGAACATGCCCTTGTAGCGAATAGTAAGACTCTTGCTCACCTTGCGCTGCTCCTGCCAGGTGAATACGTCGTCGAGGTTGTCGTATGGCATGAGTGGGCGATGGGCACCGTGATCGCTGCGCGGCACTCTGGCAAACCGCCGGTTGTGGCTCTCCATGAATTCAGGCAGGAACTCGTTCGCCGCCTCGATCGACGAGATCCCCTTGAGCCGCAGCTCCTTGACGAGACGATCTTGGAGTGTCTTGTTGGCGCGCTCGACCCGCCCCTTTGCCGGCGCCGAGTTGGCGCAGATGATGTCGATATTCAGCTCGATCATCGCCCGACCGAACTGGGTGTAGCCGTCGCCGCCCTTGGGCTCCTTGTGGTTGACGCGGAAGATGCTCGCCTTGTCGCTGTAGAAGGCCACCGGCTTGCCGTAGCGTTGCAGATACGCCCGCACGGAAAGGAAGTAGTCGAAGGTCGTCTCCGACAAGCAGAAGCGAAGATCGTTGAGCCGCCCGGTGGCATCGTCGATGAAGACCAGCAGGACGCAGCGATCGCCCCGATCCTCGAACCAATGGTGGTCGCTGCCGTCGATCTGAACCAGCTCGCCGAAACAGGCGCGCCGGGGCCGCGGCTGGTGGACTCGCGCCAGCCGCTGTGAACGAGGCTCCCAGATGCCGTCCTCTATCATCCAGCACCTGAGCGTCTCCACCGAGACCTCGATGTCGTGCAACTCCAGTAGCTTTTCATTGGCGAAAGTGGGGCCGAAATCCGGGTAGCGGCTCCGGACGAGCTCTAGCGCTCGCTTCCTGGTCTCTAAAGAGAGCCGTCGGTTGCTCGGTCGGCCGCGCTTCTGGGAAACCAGACCCGCCGGGCCGGACTCCTTGAAGCGGTGATAGAGACGCTCCACCTGCCGCACGCTCAAGCTCAACAACTCCGCAGCCAGCTTCTGCGTCAATCGCCGCTCCCGGATGCGAACCATCAATTCTGTGCGATCCAGTTCCTGTTTGCTCATTGTCAGTAATGCCTTCTTCATGCCAGCCAGTGGAACACCCTGAACCCGACATTTCTACTTGGCACAAACCCGACATTTGCATTTTGGAGCTACACA
>JAUVDV010000170.1 GCA_030595125.1 Deltaproteobacteria bacterium | reverse complement strand
AGCGATCACCAGACCGAACTTCTTCATGCCTCGGAATATTATCTGAAGCGCCTCGTCATAGCCCGACTCATCGAAGGAATCCTTCAGCCTTAACCGCAGGCCCATGGGCGGACAATCCGGATCGTATCCGCACTGCCCGTCGGAGTGGGTAGCGGGCGGAATGTACGCGCGCTGGGCATTGCTGATGGTGACCCGGAGGGCATGCTTTACCTCGCCCACGTCGTACACGTCCTCATATCTGAGCAGACCGGGCAATATTGCCAGCCCGGCTGCGTCGGCGCTTGTGTAACCAGCCGGTCTGGTCTCGTTCTGATCGAGTTGCCAGACCGCGCCGGATCCGGCGCTCCATGAGTCGTCGCCATTTGGCGTGGCGTCATACATTTCGTACAGCACGCACACGCCCTCCTGGATCACGAGCACGTGACGATCGCCGTCGGAACTCGCCCCACCCTCGATGGGAGCATCCGGGGGAATGGGATACGGCCCGGGGTCGCTCTCTTCAGGATAGTAGAAGGATACGTCGACCATCGGCTGATCCTCGGGGACCGTCGTGTAGGGAATCCCGATGGGCGCACTTTCCCAGAAGGTGCCAAAGTCGGGATGAAGCTCCGAGTCGCCCCCTATGGACGCGATATAGGTGTCGGAGAGCGGGTGGACGGACAGCTCATCCACCGGCGTGTTCCACATGTTGTCGCCGGGAAAGATCTGGCAGCCGGCGATGACCGGCACATCCGCGTCCGTGTCGGAATCGGTGTCACCGTCCGTGTCGCTATCGGAATCAGTATCGGAATCGCCGTCGGAATCCGCATCGGTCCCAGAGTCGGCATCTGCGCTCGGATCGCTGCCACCCGAGCACCCGAGCAGCGACCAACAGACAAAGAGAACTGCCACCAACCATTTGCACGTAGTCATAAGTTTTTCTCCTATAAAAAAAACTGATCGGCAATGTTGCCGCTCAGCGTCTGAACCTCTACCGAGATCTCCGGTCCGTCTACCTCAACGGTCAGGAACGCGCTCATCTCCTCGTATTCTCCGTACGTGGTCCAGTCCAGATAGCTGTACTCCGTGAACCAGTCGGTGGTGATAGTGTCGGTAAGCGCGCCCGCTGTGCCTGTGGTGATGTACACCGTCCCGTTGTCGATATCTGTGATCTGGTCGCCCGAAATTGGATAGGACCGCTCGTATGCGTGGTTGTGGCCGTTGAAGTAGGCCTTCACCCCATTGTTCTCCAGCAGCGTCCTGTAATACTCCGCGCCGGCCGTGGCGCCGTGGTTTTCGCCCGAGGAAAGGAGCGGCGCATGGGCGAACACGAAAATGTGATCGTATGTGCCCGCAGCATTTTGCAACTCGTTCACCAGCCAGTCCCATTGATACACGCTATAGCAACTATCGTTGCGTTCGCTGTCCAGGTACATGTTCGGATCGGTGCAGTATTCCTCGCAGGAATCGTAGGCGGTCGGATGCCCGTTGCAGTTGAGCATTCCGTAGTCGTCCTCGCTCAGCGCAAGAACGATGAAGTAGCTGTTGCGATATGCGAACGAGTAATAGAAATCGGAGGGGTGTCCGGAATTGCTCTCATCGAGGCTGCAGATATCGCCGTGGTTCAGGTTGTGCTGATTGAATCCCGGCGCGTTGAAGGTGTCGCCGTGGTTCAGGTAGACGCTCTCGACTTCGGTGGTGTCCATTCCGATGAAGTCGCAGATCCCGTCGCCACATGGATCGGGATACCAGCCGCTCCCCCAGTTGCCGTCGTGATTTCCAATGGCGGGGAAGAACGACGCGTTCAGGCCATCGGGCGCGCCCGCTTCCATCAATGGCGCAAACTGCTCGGCCATGTTTCCGCTCTCCTCCTGTCCGATGCACTCTGTGCTGGAGGGGAGGGTGTCAAAGCAGCTGGTGTCGCCGTATCCGTCGATGATGTCGCCGGTGTGCAAGAAGAAGGACGCGTCAACCTGCGTCATCCGATCGACCAGGCGATGGAAGCGCTCGTTCTTGTCGCAACCGCCACCGTTAAGATCCCCGAACACTACGAATGAAAACGGCCCGGCATCTGTGTCCGTGTCCGTATCACCGTCGGTGTCGCTATCGGAATCAGTATCGGAATCGCCGTCGGAATCCGCGTCGGTCCCCGAGTCGGCGGCGTCTCCGCTCTTCTCGGAGCAAGCGGCTATCACGACCGACACAAACAACACGGCGATCTGCAACCACATTCGGATCATCACTACTCCTCTTTCATTTGGTCGATAATAACTGAATTTGCAAAACAGTGCGCACGTCAAAACCACATGAACAAAAAAGAAGACATAAAGCTCTCCGCCCTGCTCATCGCCGCGAGCATCTGCATCGTCAGTATTGCGTTCGTCTCGACGGCGTTGGGGCTCTGAGCTACGCGCCTATTCCGGATTTGACACGTCAACCTCCAGATGCAAGGTAGGTTCCGCAGGATCCATCGAGACGGATCGTGCAAGGAGTTCTGCATGCGTTTGTACAGAAAAGTCGTGCTCGCGGCCTCGCTCGCGGCCCTCCTGGGAACGTCACTTCTCTTGTGGCAATGCAATGACGGGGAGTCGGACAGCGATCCGTCGATATCCCATCTCCAGGTCCCGCAGCACCCGTTCCTCGCTTTGAACGGTCGGAGCAACATGCACAACGATTCCTACATGACCGATACGTACGAGATCGACGGCCCCTCGGGTGTGAATCCCGTGGTCGATCTCCAAAGTTACGGGGAATCCGTCAACACGTGCGTCACCATAGCCTTCGACAGTGAAGATCGAATTCTGACAACCAACGCCGAGATGTTCAATTTCTCGATGCTCCTCATCGACCCGGAGTCGCTGGAGGCCCTGGCAACGTATGACCTCCCTCCCCGGGACTCCACCGATCCCCTCTTCCCCTACAACGACACCTCGGGCGCGACCTACTTCGTTATGGACGACCAGGACCGCATCCTGTTGACCGATTCCCAGAACGCCGTCCAGATCATCGAGTACTCCGACGCGGAGGGTGAGTTCGTCCAGCTGGACAGTTACGACCTGTCCGGCGTGGTCGTGACCATGGAGCCTCCCGCCATGGACCACGTGCAGATGACAATCCCCGATTGGGACGGCGAGCATCTCTGGTTCACGACCCGGTACGGGATCATCGGAACCATCGAGCCGGGCAGCGGCGACGTGGAGACCATCGAACTGGTCGGCGAGGAGATCCAGAACTCCTTCGCGGTGGGCGAGGACGGCGTCTACATCGTCACCGACCATGCTCTGTACCGGCTGAACGCCGACGCGGCGGGGGTTCCCACCGTCGACTGGAGCACTTCGTACGACCGAGGCACGGTTGTCAAACCCAGCAACTTCAACCAGGGCTCCGGAACCACGCCGCAGCTCTTCGGCGACCTCGTGGCCATCGGAGACAATGCCGAGCCGCGCATGAATATCCTGTTCCTGAGGCGATCCGACGGGGGTGAGGAGTGCCGAATCGCCGTATTCGACGATGGGCGCAGCACCACGGAGAACGCCTTGCCCGGCCTGGTGCGGGAGGGGCCCAACGGCCTGGAGTACTCCGTGATCGTGGACAACAACTACGGGATTGATCGATCGAATATCCTCACGGTGGACTGCTGGTCGGACCACGCCGGAGGTCTCGTGAGGATAGACGCCGTTCCGGACGCGACCGGAGCCTACGAGTGCACCGAGGTGTGGCGCAGCCCGGAGAAGTCGTCACAGATGCTGCCCAAGCTCTCGCTCTCGAACGGTCTGCTCTACGTCTACACCTACGAGCAACGGCCCGACGGCGTGTACGACTTTTACCTGACCGCAGTGGAGTTCAAGACCGGGGAGACGGCTTTCAGTGTCCCCACCGGCAGCGGGCGGGACTACGCCAACTTTGGTCAGCCCCTCATTCTGGGGCCGGACGGCAGCGCCTACCTCGGTACCATGGACGGTTTACTCAGAGTGTCCGACGGAGCTATGTAGTCAGCGCGGTTTCAACCAAATGCCGCACATGGCACATAGTCCGCACAATGATATGTCATTCTTGACATAATGGATCTTAGGCGACAAAGTTGCCCCTCCTGACTGCATTATATCGTAAGATGAGATGAGAAACAGCCAAATTTTTGGCTCGGATAGCTAAAGAGGCCGTAAT
>JAUVDV010000202.1 GCA_030595125.1 Deltaproteobacteria bacterium | reverse complement strand
CTGCGCGCAATAGCATCATTCTCGGAGACTCAGCTCAAGCCAACGCTCACGTCGTCAAACCAGAGCCCTGCGAAGAGGGGATGAATAACCTGGGATACTGAGTATGGATTCAGCACCAAAGGCGTCGTAGCAGATTTTACGTATGTTCAACTGTGCATTTGTATGCCTCCTGTTGACGCGGACGGTGACGGATTCACTCCTGCGGACGGTGACTGCAACGACAACGATCCCACTATCCATCCCGGCGCAATAGAGATACAATGTGATAACATCGATCAAAACTGTGACGGATCAGCCCAGTGTACACCCCACGCACTGATTAATAAATCTGTCGATACCTTGGAATCGCTCACATTCACGCCTGGAGACAGCAAAGAAGAAAGTGACATTGGAGAGTCTATTGCACACCTCTACAAGAGCTTAGGGGCCGCGAATGCGGAAGTCAGTCGATCACTGCATATCGGTGCGCGGGCGTATGACATAGTTCCACTCGCCATGAAATGCGTCTCTTTCGATCTTTAACTCGCGTAGTTCTTTGGCGGTAACCTTCTTTCCGGTCGGATAGCGGCGACGATCGAGTCTCGCACGCACGACGAGGCCACCCAGGTTGGTCGTGTTGCTGATCAGGTTGACGATCGTTTCGAAGGTCCGCAGCGGTCGTCCACGCCAGTTTATCGAGATGAAGGAGAACAGGCGGTGCTCGATCTTGTTCCACTTGCTGGTACCGGGCGGGTAGTGGCTGACGTGGATCGAAATTTTGCGTTTGTCAGCAATCCGTTGCAGCTCGCGCTTCCAAACGTGGGAGCGCGAGCTGTTGCTGCCGCCGGAGTCGGCGGTGATGTAGAGTTCTTTCGCCTCGGGGTAGCGCTTGGCCCCGACCCGTTGCCACCACGCTTCGATCGAAGTGGCCGCGAACACCGGCGTGTCGTGGTCGACGCCCACGCTCACGAAGCCTTCGTTGGCGTCGACGTCAAATACGCCGTACGGAACCGCCTTACCGACGGCATCGGAGGGGAAGTCGTGGACATCAACCAACTCGGGCTCGTCCTGCGGTTGCCACTCGCGTCCCCCGTTTTTGAAGTTGCCGACCAGCTCCTTCTTCTTCGTGTCGACCGAGATGACAGGAACGCCCCGGTCGATGCAGTCCTGCGCCTTCGTATTGATGTGCTCGAACTGTGCGTCGCGATCCGGATGCTGGGCGCCCTCTACGGACTTGTTCGGCGCCTGGAGGCTGTAGCCGTGTTTGCGCAGCAGCTTGGCCACCGTCTTGTCACTGATCCGGATGCCGTGCTGATGGAGTAACTCGCCAGACAGCATGTGAGTGCTCTTGCATGTCCACCGCAGCGGCGACTCCGGGTCACCCCGAGTGACCGGATCGACGAGTTTTTCCAGCGAGGGCCACACCTCTGGATGCGTGACCTCATAGGGGCGCTTGCCGGTGCTGCGACGGACATTGACGACATCCTCGGGCCGCGCGCCCGCCCGAGCCTCCTCCCGACCTTTGCGCACCGTGCTGATTGCCAGGCCCGTCGCGCGCGCCACCGCTGCTACGCCGCCGTACCCCAGGACGTCGGCCTCCGACCCGGCCCACAGTCGTCGCGCTCGCTCATCCATCGTCGACCTCAACAGGCACCACTTCCGACGAACTTGCTCCTCCACATCCATGACAAGGGTAGATCACGTCTGCACGATCCTGTCGATCCCCTATCTGCGTTTTCCACTCGCGACTCGATCGACTTAGCCATTCGCGGCCCC
>JAUVDV010000027.1 GCA_030595125.1 Deltaproteobacteria bacterium | reverse complement strand
ATAGACCCGCTCACGCTCGACGCAGCGCTGATCACCAGCGTCATCTCGTTGCCTTTTGCGCGCCGCACGTCCGTGCTTCCCCTGGAGCGGGTCAAGGACACCCTGCTCATGGCCGTCGCCGACCCGTACGACGAGGAGCTCTTCGACGAACTCCGCCGGCTCACACGGACGGATATCAAGCTGATCCTGAGCCCCCGGACCGATATCCAGCGTTTCATCACCGAGGTATACGGATTCCGGCGTTCCGTGGCGCGCGCCGCCAAGGAGATAGCGCCCACAATCGATCTGGGCAACCTGGAGCAGCTCGTGCAGCTCGGCCGGGTGGATGAAATTGAGGCCAACGACCAGCACGTGGTGAACGCGGTGGACTACATCCTTCACTACGCGTTCAATCAGCGCGCTTCAGATATCCACATCGAGCCCAAGCGCGATCACAGCCAGGTGCGCATGCGCATCGACGGTGTCCTTCACGACATCTACCGGATCCCCAAGCAGGTTCATCCGGCGATGGCCTCCCGGATCAAGATGCTCTCCAGGCTCGATCTCGCCGAGCGGCGCCGTCCCCAGGACGGCCGATTCAAGACCAACAAGGACGGCGATGAGGTGGAGATGCGAGTCTCCACGCTGCCGGTGGCGTTCGGTGAAAAGATAGTCATACGCATCTTCGACCCGACAATCCTCATCAAGAACATCGCCGATCTCGGTTTTGAGCAAGACAGCTATCAGCAATACCTGGAGTTCATAGAGCGCCCCAACGGGCTCGTGCTTGTGACAGGCCCCACCGGATCGGGGAAGACCACCACGCTCTACTCCACCCTGCGCCACCTGAGCAGCGCGGACGTGAACATCACCAGCATCGAAGATCCCATTGAGATGGTAATCGAGGATTTCAATCAGATCGCGGTGCAGCCCAAGATAGGCCTCGACTTTGCGTCCGTGCTGAAACACATCCTTCGGCAGGATCCGGACATCATCATGGTAGGCGAGATCCGGGATCCGGAGACCGCAAACCAGGCAATCCAGGCTGCCCTCACCGGTCACCTGGTAGTGTCCACCTTGCACACTACCGATACCGCCTCCAGCATTACCCGGCTCCTCGAGCTCGGACTGAACCCGTTTCTCGTCTCATCGACGCTCGTAGGCGTGATTGCTCAGCGGCTGGTGAGGTGCGTCTGCGAGAAATGCCGGGTTGAGACATCCCTTTCAGTGGAGGAACAAACCCTCCTGGGAATCGATCCGCCCGAGAGCGGCGACCGGACACTCAAGGTATGGCGCGGAGAGGGCTGCGTCGAATGTCGCGGAACCGGACTCTACGGGCGAGACGCGATCTTCGAGATGCTGGAGGTAAACGACAATATCCGCGATCTCATCAACAGCAAGGCCGACGCCGCCGAGATAATGCGAGCGGCCAGGGCTGACGGCACCGTTACGTTGCGGGAGGCCGCAGTCCGCAAACTCGCCAACGGCATAACCTCCTTCGACGAGGTCATTCGGATAACCGTCGACGAGGACCGGAGATAGGTTCTTTGTTTCCAGCCTGAAAGGCGCGACATCGCCCGTCTCGTTCATCCCGCCGTAGCCTGTCCTTTTGATCGCGCAGGCGGACAATCGTCAAGCACGACAAACATCCCCAATCAATGTTAAAATGCTCCAACGTTCAAAACGAAAGGCTTGGGGCAATGAGGTACTTGCTTTTAACGGCGCTCGCCACCGCGCTGGTTTTTGGCGGCTGCGGCGATGATGATGAAAACAGCGGCATTGACGATATGGAGGTCACCGCCGCCCAGTGCCAGGACCTTGCCGACAACGACGCCGACGGCCTCATCGACTGCGCCGACCCCGACTGCCAGGGCTTTGTATTCTGCATCGACGCCGGCAGCGGAGACAGCGACAGCGACACCGACACCGACACTGATACCGATACCGACTCCGACACGGACTCCGATACCGATACGGATACCTTTACTGATACCTCCGACTGCGTGGAAGGAAACTACAAAATCAACAACAGCGTGGACGCAGCCTTATTGGCGCCCTACACCTGCATCACGGGCGACCTGACCGTCCAGGCGCCCGGACTCATCAGCCTGAACCTGCCGAACCTCGAATGGATTGGCGGGGAACTAGTCATTAGAAACAACGATGTCCTGACCAACCTGGACGGCCTTGGCGCCCTCACATCGGTGGGCGGGGACTTGCAGATAGGGGGTTCTTTCGAAGGCAACGACGCCCTCACCAACCTGGACGGCCTGAGCGCCCTCACGTCAGTGGGCGGGTACTTGCGGATCGACTACAACGACGCCCTCACAAACCTGGACGGCCTGAGCAGCATCACTTCGTTGGGCGGGGGCTTGCATATCTCCGAGAACGACGCCCTCCCCAACCTGGACGGCCTGAGCGGCATCACCTCGCTGGGTGGGAGCTTGGACATCTACAGCAACGACGCCTTGACCAACCTCACCGGCCTGAGCGGCATCACTTCGGTGTTTGGGGAATTGCAGATCGTCAGCAACGACGCCTTGACCAACCTCACCGGCCTGAGCGCCATCACCTGGGTGAACGAATTGTATATCTTCGACAACCCCACCCTCACCAACCTGAACGGTCTGAGCGCCCTTACATCGGGGGTCGTGAACTTGCAAATCGCCCACTGCGACACCCTGCCCGACTGCGAGGCGTGCAACCTGCTGGACCAGCTCACCAGCGGACCCACTTGGATAGATGTCTCCAACAACCTCGCCGACACTTGCACGCCGGTCCCGGCTAACTGTCCATAGGGCCCCCTCAATGGTGCCGGTCACTTTTCTCTCTCACGTTTCTCTCTCCAGATTGGAGGCCCACATGGCCAGAATAGGCAAATTCGAGGCTTTGCAAGCCACCATACACGGCCAGAATAAGCGAAGCTGCGGCTGGTCATGCCACCATCGGTGGCCAGAATAAGCGAATTCGAGGCCTGGCAAGCCACCACTAGTGACTGGATATGCCACCACTAGTGGCCGATCATGCCACCACTAGTGGCCGATCATGCCACCACAAGTGGCCAAATATGCCACCACGAGTGGCCAAATATGCCATTACCATTGGCCGATCATGCCACCACCATTGGCCGATCATGCCACCACTAGTGGCCGATCATGCCACCTCCAGTGGCTGTCATTCCTCTTCGGGTGTCTGCTCTTCCTCCAGGGCCTTGATCTCGGCAGCGGCGATTTCCGCAGCGGCGATTTCCTCCGGCTTGAGCATCCACTCCATGCCTTCATCGCGAGTTACGCGCACGTGTTCGACCTTGGCCACGGCGTCTTGCTTCCTCATGCAGCATTTTTTGAACTTCTTGCCGCTGCCGCAGGGGCAGGGGTCGTTTCGCCCGGGGCGCGGGGCTCCCTTTTTGGGCTTCCGCTTGCCGATCCATTTATGAACGTTGTCCACGAGGTACTGGGTAAACGCCGGTTTCCAGGATGCGTTTTGGTGTTCGACAATGTCGCGGGGCAAGTAGAGATCCTGCGGATCCGCGCGCGTCAGCCATGGAATGCTCATCGCCAGAGACGTGGCGAACTTAGGTTCGTTTCGGAAATCCGCAAGGGAGTTGAAGGAGAGCGCAAAGGCGAGATCGTCCGGGACCTCCTCGGGGGACGAGAAATCGTACGGCGCGGGCAGCCGCCCGCCGAAACGCTCGTGGAAGTTGATTTTCAGTTGCTCGCGGATGTACCCATGCACTATGTCGGGGTCGTCAAAGGACCCGAGCACCGCGGGCAGAAATTCCTCGCCGAGCTTGGAAACATACCACCTGACGATGAAGGACGGTTTTTCCGTCGGGTTCGTCAAGGCCTTGTGCACCATCTTGCGAGCCCTTGACTTGAGCTTGTCGTGGCGCAGGCCGATCGCCGTCAGTCCCAACAGGCCGAACATCCAGTGCAACGGCGACCGCGCGTCCTTCATGTGTAGCTGGCAGGCCGGAATCGAAAGGCGGCCCAGGCGGGAGACCGCGTAAAGCGCCCTGGCCGCGAGCCCGACTTGCCCCGTGTGGAACGGCGAGTAGAACGGAAAGGAATTCGACGTGGCCGAGTCGACGAACTTCTCTATCCCCTGGGGGCCGAACATGGTGATCAACATCGACATGTGGCCGAGCGTCCAGTGACTGTTCCAGTACGTACGGAGCGCTCGTTTCATTTTGACAGGCAGCTTTTTCAAGCGCAGCAACGAGGCTTCGGCATCCTTGATGCCGTCGATAACATCCAGGATCGCGGCCAGGTATTCGAATTTCAGCGCCGGCTGCAGCACCGACACGGCGAGGAAGTCCTCCCTGCTCATTTCGAGACCTTTTGTGTAGACAAGGTCGTCGAGGCCGTAACCCTTTTTGAGGTCGGAGGTTGCCTCTTTTACGAATTCGGCTCGTCCACGGAGTTCTTCGACCCGGTCCATATATGACCGAAGGCGGTCGCGGCCGATGAGATAGAGATCGCCGATCTTCATCCCCTCGCCGAGGCAGGTGACAAAGCGGCCTTCCCGCGTGGCCACGATATACGGACCCTTGTCCTCCGGATCGAGGGAGATCGCCACGCGTTCGTGCTTCTTCGGCGGGTCGATCATCCCCAGCACCATCCGAAGCAGCGCGGGCTTGTGATAAAGCTCGAGAGCCAGCTCGGCCTGCCCGCCGTCCGCGCGTTTGAGGCGCTTCAGAAAGTGCGTCGCGTGTCCACCCTGATCCTCTGCGCGATACCGGGCCGACCGGTCGGTCGAGTCGGAGACCTCCGGTACAGTAAAGTCCCCGAGGGACTCGAACATCTTGGGCTTATCGGTCGACATCGATGGTCTTCTTTTATCACATTATGAAAGTGTTGTGACGGGTCCGCCTCCGCTCGCGGACGCGAGCTATGGCGAGATCTTGGACCTTCGACCTTGGATGACGAGATCAGGACCGGTCAGCTCCTCTCCCCTTTTTCAAACCAGAGGTCGTCGAGTCTGGAAAATCCGTCGTCTTCTTCCTGGTTGTCGTCGCGCGCAACCTGTTTCGACGGTTTTGAGGTGAAGGTAGCCGGGGACACGTCCTCTTTCGTGACTTCTGCGCTCCTCGTCATCATTTTCATCTCCTTAGGTCCGTATGTAAGCCGTTGAACAGTTGGTTGCCCGGCTATCCGCGAACATTCATTGCTGGCAAATCAATTAACAATTACGTAAAACCAACGAATGAAAAATCGACGATTTGCACTGCTGAGCGTCTCCGACAAGAAGGGCATCGAAACCCTCGCTCGCGGCCTTGTGGACCTCGGCTTCGAAATCCTTTCCACCGGCGGGACCGCCGGATCCATCAAGGAGGCGGGTCTCCCGGTAACCATGGTCGCCGACTACACGACCGCCCCCGAGATCATGAACGGTCGCGTGAAGACACTTCACCCCAAGATTCACGGTGGCATCCTGGCGCGCGACTGCGAAGAGCATCTGGAGGATCTCGCAATGATCCACGCCTCCCTCATCGAGATGGTCGTGGTCAATCTCTACCCGTTCGAGCGAACGGCAGCCGTGCCCTCCGTGAAGCTCCATGAGTTGATCGAGCAGATCGACATCGGCGGGCCGTGCATGCTTCGCGCCGCCGCCAAGAACTTCGAGCGCGTGGCCGCCATATGCGATCCCCACGATTACGACGACGTGCTGTGGCATCTCTCCCACGAGGGTGAAATACCGGCCGCCGTCAGGTTCGAGTTCGCCAAGAAGGCATTTGGGCACACCGCCGCTTACGACGCGGCAATATCTGGAGCACTACCCGATTTCGAACTGGAAACCGGTTGCAGACGAGGAGATGGCAGATGAAGGTTCTTGTGGTCGGCGGCGGCGGGCGCGAACACACCCTCGCCTGGAAAGCGTCGATGAGCCCGCTGGTAGACGAGGTAATATGCGCTCCGGGAAACGGCGGGATTGGGCAGCACGCCCGCTGTGTTGCGCTAGGCGCAGAAGATGTGGAGGGGCAGGTCGATCTCGCCGTGCGGGAAAAGGCCGATCTCGTCATCGTGGGTCCGGAGGTTCCGCTTGTGGACGGGCTCGTCGACAAGCTGGAGGAGGCGGGGATCCCGGCGTTCGGGCCGTCCGCAAAAGCGGCGCAGCTCGAGGGGAGCAAGGTTTTTTCCAAGGAGTTCATGAAAAGGCACGGCATTCCCACGGCGGCATTCACGGTTCATCAGGATCTCGACTCCGCCCTCGCGCAGGTCGACAGGAGAAACGGGCCTTGCGTCATCAAGGCGGACGGACTGGCCGCAGGCAAGGGTGTCATCGTTTGCGCCAATCCCGACGAGGCCAGGCAGGCGATCCGCGATATTCTCGGTGAGAAACGCTTCGGGGATGCGGGATCCACCGTCATCATCGAGGACCTGCTCGTTGGCGAGGAGGCATCGATCCTGGCCATTTGCGACGGCAAAAAGACCATCCCGCTGATCGCCGCACAGGACCACAAGGCTGCATACGACGGTGACTCCGGCCCAAATACCGGCGGGATGGGCGCATACGCCCCGGCTCCGGTGGTCACCCCGGCGCTTCACGACAGGATCGTGGAAGAGGTTCTGACAAAAACGATCGACGGTATGGCGAAGGACGGAACTCCGTTTCGGGGAATATTGTACGCCGGTCTGATGATCAGCGAGGACGATATCAAGGTGCTGGAGTTCAACGTGCGCTTCGGAGATCCCGAGTGCCAGCCGCTCCTGATGCTCATGAAGAGCGACATTGTCCCCATCCTCATGGCCGCCGCGAAGGGCGATCTGGGCGACGCCGCCGTGGAGTGGCACTCCGGTTCATCGATCTGCGTTGTCCTTGCGGCCGGCGGCTATCCGGGACCGTACGAGAAGGGCATGGCGATCAGCGGCCTCGATGACGCGGGCGCCACGGAGAATGTCATGGTCTTTCACGCCGGCACGAAGGCGCAGGGCGATGATCTGGTCACCTCCGGAGGCAGGGTTCTGGGCGTGACCGGTATCGGCTCCAATCTGGGCGAAGCAGCCAGGTGCGCGTATGATGCCGCCGATAAAATTTCATGGGATGGAATGCGCATGCGCCGGGACATCGGCCATCGAGCACTTTAGCAACAAGAAAGGCATTTAGAACAATGAAACGTAGCGTTCTGATAATCATGGGTAGCGAGAACGACTTGCCCAAGGTCCAACCGGCCGTCGCCGCGCTCGACAGCCTCGATGTCCCGTTACGCGTGTCCGTGGCCTCGGCCCATCGCACTCCCAAGCGCGCGGCATCGATTGCCCAATCGGCCAGAGAAGACGGCGTGGGAGTCATCATCGCGGCTGCGGGAGGCGCTCATCACCTCGGTGGAGCCATGGCCGCCAACACAACCCTTCCCATCATCGCCCTGCCAATCGCGGTGGGAACCATGGGCGGGATAGACTCGCTGCTGTCGGCGGTGCAGATGCCCGGCGGAGTTCCCATTGCGTCGGTCGGAGTGGACGGAGCCAAGAACGCCGGCCTGCTGGCGGCTTCCATCCTGAGCATCGAGGACTCGGCCCTGGCGAATCGAATGTCAGCCATGCGCGAAACCCAGGAAAAAGGCGTGGAGAAATCCGACGCGCGCGTCCAGGACAAGATAGCAAAAAGAGACTGAGCCCCGGTGACCCAACCAATAACAGCATCCGGAACAAACTGGATGGAAGATGCCGTGCGTATCATCCGGGCAGACGGCGTGGTGGCGCTTCCGTTCGAGCGGCTCTTCGGCCTGGCTGCGGATGCGCTCTCGCCGGCGGCCGTGGCCCGATCCGCGAGGAGCAAGGATCGCCCCGCCGATCGTTCCGGCGAGCGCCCTATCGCCGTCATCATTCCAGACATGGAGGCCGTATTCGAGGTGGTCTCCCACTTTGGATCCCTGGCAATGAAGCTGGCAGACAAATACTGGCCCGGACCGCTGACCATCCTTGTACCCGCCGCCGACCATGTTCCTGCGCCTCTGGTCAATAGCAAGGGGCAGATCGGCGTCAGGTTGCCCGGTCCTTGTCCCGCGTTCGATCTGGCCCGCGCCTGCGGCAAGGTGTTGACCGCAACCAGCGCCAATCGTGCGGGCGGCCCCGACGCGCTCACGCATGAAGATGTCCTGGCTTTGCCACAAGCTGAAATCGATCTCATCGTTCCGGGATCCGTACTCGGACCTCCCGGCTCTACCGTGGTGGATGCGACCGGTGACGAGCCCGTTGTGTTGCGACGTGGTATTGTAGATATCGAGGAGGCGTGACGTGAACATCGAACAGCTTGCAATCCTGGGTATCGTCGTCTTTGGTTTCATCGCCCTGATGCAGGCTTTTTCCACGGTCCGATCCATCAAGAAATCCAACAGGAAGACTACCGACAGGTTGTCCACCTCCAGATACCGCAGGCCGGTGGGATCGGGTGTGGCTGCGCGTTCGATAGCCGACGGACTGGTGCGGGAGATAATTGAAAAGCACGAGGCGCTCGCGAAGGAAGCTCTGGATACCGGGGTCATCCCCGATAGCCTCGATAAGATCCTGCAGGATACGCATGCCTATTATCGCGAACGTGTAGAAGGACGCCACCGGGCTCTGTTCCACGCCGCAGTCAACGAGCTGGTGTTGAACAAGAAAGAATAATGTGTATCATTCGGCCATACTTCAAACATAAGAAAGGAATCGGAGAAATGAAACATTGCACGATTTTAATCCTTTTGGCGGGTTTTGCTTTTGGAGCGACCGCATGCGGAGACGATGACGATACCGACGCCGGCACCGACGGTGACACGGACACGGATACGGACGGTGATACTGACACTGATACCGACGGTGACACCGACACCGATACGGATTCGGACACGGACACGGATACGGATTCGGACACGGATTCGGACACCGATGCGGACGACGGCATTGGTTCCGCATGTGAGTGCGTGGACCCGGGATGCTTTCAGCTCGAAGTCCCCAAACCTGCGGGCGGAACCATTGTGGGCTGCGAGGGGGTGCCCTCCGAGACGGGAGCTGCGCTTGTCTGCCTCAGGAGCTACGGCGGCACCACGGCCAACAATACCTGGTTCGCAAACGGTTATTGCTCACTGATGTCCACGTCGTGCACCGGCCCCGCACTGGTATGTAACTCGGCGGAATGGGGAGACTATGCAGCCAACACATCGTGCCCCGCGGGGCATGTGCAGATCCGTGGTGAGGAAGAAGTCTCCACGGTGCTCGGCGACGCCACCATTCTCAGCAGGGTTTGCGCTCCGGTGTGCGTGGATGACAGCGATTGCCGGGTTGGAGAAAACGATCCAGTCCTGAGCGAGACCACCCAGTACCAGTGCATCCTGGACAAAGATCCCATCAAGTTCTGCTACGACCCACGCAACCTCGGTGCTCCCGCCGACTACGAAGTCGAAGAGTTTTAGAGAGCTGATCCTGTATTCGCTACACTTTGCCTCCAAGAAATCTCTCTACCGACCTCGCACCGCGCCGTGAACGACGCGGCAACGATGTGGCTGCGCCACAAGGCCATGCGGCCTCGCGTCTGAATCAGCCCGCAGGGCTTGCCGATGGACATGGAAGCCCGATTCAGATCGGCAGGTATCGTTGCCGCGGTGTTCACACCGCGGGCAGAGGCGGGCAGAATTTGTCGTGGGTGGACGAGACGTTATTTAGACTCGATCCTCATGCCTTCGCGTGCGAATCGATGCGGTTGGTTACCCAGATATAGATGAGCAGGGCGATGAACGACGCTACCCCGATTGCCGTGTAGGCGTACCACAGATAGTTGGCGTGGGCGTAAGCCTCGGGCATCGCGGCTTGCCCCGCCAGGGCCAGGGTGTGCTGCTGCCGGACCGCCTCGGATAGTGTGGAGGGCTCGGGGCAGTATTCCCGAAGCAGGTAGCCCGAAAAGATGAAGCCGAAGATCCACGCGAAGAAGGTGTTGATGTGGGCGAATCCGAGGAAGACGCCCTCCTTGCCTTCCGGCGCTTGCTTGGAGGCGAACTCCAGGTACTTGGGTGAGAGGAAGCATTCGGCGATGCCCTGGACGGAGATTCCGATCACCATCATCATCGTGATGGGGTGCACGGAGATGCCGAACAAATTGAAGTTGGTTGCGAAATAGGAGGATGACGCCATCGACAGAGCGGAGAGCGGGATCAGCGCCATGGCCACCAGAATAGAGTTCTGCGGCTTCCACTTGCGAACAAACTGAGTGATCAGCACCACGAAGAGCACCACCACCAGCGGGTTGACGTTGGCGTACCATTCCGGCTTGTACGTCTCGCCGGCCATCCGAAGCACGTAGTCGGGCATCGAGGCGTAGAGCTGTCCCTGGATCGACCAGAAACCGGCGGTGATGAGGATCAGGGCGAGGAAGCGCAGGTTGCTCATGGCCATCCACATACCCTGGAATGTTTCCTTTATATTTCTGGGCTGCGCCGTGCCGCTGGCCGGTGGATGGAAGATCAGTATGACCAGGAGCAACGCAAAGAGGCTGGCGCCGGCGGAGAAGAAGGGCACCGTCTCCACTCCCATCTGAATTCGCATGGGCGCGACGACGGTCTTGCCAGCAAAAGAGCCGATGTTGACCACCATGTAGAAGATACTGAAGGCCCGCGCGCGGTTGACGTTGTCGGAGGACTTCGCCACCGTGCCGGTGATCACCGGTTTGACGAATGCGCCGCCGAGGACGATCAGGCCCAGACCGCAGAGCACCGGTACAAGGGTTGAGAATACGCCGAGCGTCGCGTAACCCACGGTGAGCAGGACAAAGGCGAGTATCAGCGCCTTGCGGAACCCCATGCGGTCGGCTATCGCCCCGGTGAAAAACGGCACGAGATAGATCCAGCCGCCGAAGAGGCCGGCCACCACGCCCGCCTGCACATCGTCGAGTCCGACCACGCGGATGAGATACGTGCGCAGAGCGATGAAAGTGCCGTAGTAGGCTGCGCGCTCGCAGAGTTCGGCGCCGTTGCCGGTCCAGAACGTGCGCGGAAAACGCCAACTGGTTTTTCCCTCGTTCATCTGTCCTCCCTCTTCGTGATTTCAGATGCGCAGTTGTACCTTTAATCCGCCCGTCCGTCACCCAGAAGCGCCCGCCACCCTGGCCTCTGCGATGACGTGCAAAACCGTTTGACACGGCACACCCCCATTGCTAATAACCCTCCACCCGCGCAACAAACGCGCGCGTTGTTTTAAAATCGGGGCCATAGCTCAGCTGGGAGAGCGCATGACTGGCAGTCATGAGGTCTGGGGTTCGATCCCCCATGGCTCCACACTCGAAAACCCCGTTGGTTACTACACCAGCGGGGTTTTTGTGTTTTGGGCTGCGCTGAGAGATCCGAAAATGGCCTGTGGCTAGAGTTGTGGCTAGGGTTTGGGCTGGAGTTTCAGTGTAGTCCTCGTTTGGTTAAAGAACAATCACTCTGCTATAGTGCCACGTAAAACAAGCACCGTAACGCCACTCCGGTGAAGGAAGGGAACGCAAATTGCCCGGTGAAACACCTCTAAGCGAGTTACTTCCCGTCAAAAAGCTTGAGCTAGACTCTAGCAATCCCAGGCTACCTGTGAGCTTGTTGGGGGAAAGCTCCGACGTGGTACTCAAACATCTGTGGGAACAAACAAAAGTAAGCGAGTTGGTACGCTCAATGCTCGACTACGGGTTCTTTCCTCACGAACCGTTAATTGTAATACCGTCCGAAACCCATGCGGGAAAGTATGTGGTACTTGAGGGCAATCGCCGACTTGTTGCGCTTAAAGTCCTTCACAATGACCCAGATGCAGATGGAGTCGGTCACTTGGATCGCGAACCTATTGCAGCTGAACTCAAACGGCTGGACGAAGTCCCATGCATTGTCGAGAGTTCACGAGCCGACGTTCGCGCTTTCTTGGGCTTTCGTCACATCGGGGGGCAGCTTAAATGGAGTGCGGAAGCAAAAGCACGCTACATAATCACAGAAGTGAAAGCAGCAGTTGAACGCGGTGTCGAGGAGCCATTTCTTGCTGTCGGACGCATCGTCGGAAGCAACACCCAGGGTGTGAGAACCTCATACACAGCGTTACGTATCCTGCAATACGCGACAGATGAGTTTGGGATTGAAACTCAGTATATTCATCATCATCGTTTTGGTGTTTGGTACAGAATAATGAATTCTGCCGACATCATGTCGTACATCGGCTTCGACCGTGGACGCGAGGTTCAGGAAATCGAGTACTCCCTCATACGGCTCAAGAAGGAGCAGCTGAACGAAGTGCTCAATGATTTACAACCTCAGGAATCCAGGAAACCTCTCATCTCAGATTCGCGACAGACGACAACTTACGGTCGTATCTTGCTAAACGACAACGCGAGAGCTGCTCTAAGGAAGTATGGGGATTTTGGAATTGCAGCAAAAGTCGTGAATGAGGCTTCAATCCAAAACCGATTACGAGACCTCGTTGATCAATGCACCGTAGTCTTTTCCGAGATCGAACGTGCTTCCTGGTCAGAGACGCTCGAATCCTGGGCTGGGGAGCTTCTTATTAAGGCGAAAAGCATCAAGAGCGTTGTTATCGCCAAGCGTCAAACGGATGACTGATATCATCGAGCCCGATATCGAATTATATGGGATCTACGCAAGAGAATCAGCGCTCGCAGATTTCCTAGAGATACAGGCATTTCACTCCCCATCAATGTCAGAAGCACAACTGAGCGATTACATTGAAGATAGCCAGTGGCTCGGGAAGCTGAGAGAACACTTTACCGGACCACCAACAGATCTTGTTAATGGTTCTGAAGCCCCCGACGAGAGCAAGGGTAACGACGATTCGGATAGGGAAGATCGGGCACAGGAATTCGCAAACAGAGTCTTTGCGTTAATCGAGATCAGGAAAAGCCTTTTGGGAGATCGCTACCCTTTTAAGCTGGAGGAAGGCAAAATCGTCCTAAGCGGCCCACAGCACTGTGCCTACAACGGTTTGTTAGCAATCACATTAGTTCATGCCTATCATCTTGCTGGAGGCCCTGACCCAAGGAAAACCTTTGAGGAATGTGTCCATAAGGCAATGGGTAGAAGAGGTTTCATTTCCAGGAGCATTGCATCCGAAATCACAGCTGGCAGGAACATTGACGACATTGTCAATGAGCTAGGAGACCACCTCGAAATCTACCCAACCCCTTCGGCGGCGTGGAGACAAATATATGCAAACGACTCCGGTGTGGACACTGTTTTTCAAATTCGCTTGGGTGACAAAAGACCCGGACGCTGGGTATTTATTGGCCAGGTAACCTGTGGAAGGAGTGAAACATGGGAAAAGAAGATAACTGATGCAAGTCCAGACCAGTGGCGGAAGTTGCTCGGCATGATGTGTTTACCGATCAGATTTCTGGCTGTTCCTCACCATATTAGTTCGGACCACTTGAACTTCATCGTCGAAAGACGCGCTGCAACGTTTCTTGACAGACCTCGCCTTTGCCAGTGGGAACACGAATTATTGGACGAAGAGAAACAACTAATCGACATTGTCGCAAATACCGAGATACAGGCAGTTTGATTGCCCCTCCTGCTACGGGCTGATCTGCCGCTTGACAGCGCGGCCAAATACTTCAGCCAATAAACACGGAACAGCATTCCCCAACTGCCTCTGAACCTCTCGCCTAGGCCCAACGATTTCGTAGTCATCCGGGAACGTCATCAGGCGCTTCATCTCCATTACGGAGAGGCGCCGATTTCTCCAGTGAAACGGGCCGACGTATGGCCCTGGTTGCGCCTGGATGGTTGAAGAGGGGCGGTCGGGGTTCAGTTTCAGAAGGAACGTCCAGTAGCGTTTTCGCCAATCGAAGAGGGCTGGATCTGCTCCGAGCTTCTCAGTGTAGTAGAGGTAATTGAACCCCGGCGGTATCGCTGGGAGCAGGTGTCCCCACTTGCCGTTGACCTCTTCTTCCGGCGCCGGTTTGCGATCTTCATCGAGGTCACCGATTGCGTCAAACGAGGAAACCCACGGCTTCATGCCCTTGCGAGGTGCAGGTACGCGCTCGATGGTTGCCAGCTCTTCGAGGTCGAGTTCAAGTTTATCAAGCAAGCAAAGCTGGTTCTTATCTCCGTCGCTGTTCTCTTTGAGCAGGCGCCGCAACCGTTCTTCGTACTTCCTGCGAACGGATTTTTTTCTGGTTCTTTTTAGGTCCGAAGCCAAATTGCTTATCAATCTATCCAACAGGCGCACACGACGGGTTCCCTCTGGATCGTAATGAGTGGGCTCGGGCCATTCGAACTCGGCTCCGTCTCTCAACCCAATGATCACCACCCGCTCCCGCACCTGGGGAACGCCATAGTCTGCGGTGTTCACAACGCGATAGGAAAGAGAGTAACGAGCACCTGTTCGCTCCTCGATCCCGTCGAGGTAGCGCTGCATATAGTCGATAGGTGGTTCGTAGTCTCCTGGCCAGCTTTTCTTCTTGTAGATAAACCCAAAAACATTCTCCAACAGGAAAGCCTTGGGAAGAGTCTCTTCAAGAATTCTCAGGTAGTGACGAAAAGCATCCGCCCTCGGGTCCTCCATACCGCCCGGCTTTTCCTTCGTCCTCGCCCAATAACCAGATTTCGAGAACGGTTGACACGGTGGCCCTCCCGCGAGGAGACCCGCTTCGCCGACGTCCACGCCAGCGAGGTCGAGGATCTCCCTGGTTGGAACTTTCGCCATGTCGCGCTCGATGATCGGCCACGCGTTCTTGTGGTTTTTTTTAACTGTCTTGTTGCAGAAGGAGTCGAGTTCGATGCACACCTTGGGCGAGAAACCGGCCTGACTCAGGCCTATGTCCAACCCCCCGGCGCCAGTGCAAACACTGATCAGAGGTAGTTGTTGCCCTGTCTTTTTCCTCTTCCGACGATTGGTGACCATCGCTCTAGTACCTGTACCTTTGTATAGGTATACTTTACCCTGCTTTAAAGGGGGCTTCCACCCCTAATAATCCTTAATTCTCAGCATATTGGGATAATTTTTGGATATTCTCCACCCTAGGTCTGGCCAAAAAATTGCGAACCATGACCCCGGAACGATAGCATCGATCTACGTGCTCTCTTTCTCTCTCGTTTACGCTTCTTGAGCTGCTCCGAGCGCTGTGCAGAGGCGAGAGATTGATCGTCGGAGGCCATGATGAAAATCGACAAGGCAAAGGCTCGCGTCGTGCTCGAAGAGGCTGTTCGCACGGCGACAAGCGGACACGCTGACAAGCAAATGTTGGTTCTTGTGCAGAGACTCAGTGACGAGTGTTCTGTGAACAACAAGACGTTTCTTGCAGCTCTCGGCACAGCTCTCCTCGCAAGGGCAACTCATCTTGAAATCGATCCTTTTGCGTTGAAGTCCGGCCTTGATACGCCAGGTGCATACTCAGCAAGGAGTCTTTGCCAGCACGTTCTCGCAGCACACGCTCCTCGGCTTGGAATTGACCTGGGTGTCACCGGGCGTGAGCCACTCAACAACCAACCGTTCTTCGCCAAAGACAAGATCTCGAAAGCCCTTCCAGTAAAAGGCAACGCACGGGGCGCTCTGGATCTTCTCCTGGAGGCCCTCAAGCACATCAAGGCATACGATACCGAAAACAAGGCGAAGCAGGGTCTGCGTGCCTATACAAGACTCAGGCGCCGTCAAAAAGCAAAGGGTCTGGCCAGTGGCGCCGGGAAGCAGTTATCACTCGCCGCTTTCATCGATCTGATCCCCCGATTTGTTGAAGCGGATGGTGAATACGGACGAAGGGCTCAAGCTGTCGCTGCCGGGATGATGGACGTTCTTACGTCCAAAGATCGAGTATCGGTTGGCAGAGTCAATGACCCGGATCGCAGGTTTCCCGGTGACGTCGGCATTCGAAAAGTCGCCGACGAGCCCCAACTTGAAAGGGCAATAGAAGTTCGAGACAAGTCCGTCCAAGAGGAGGATCTGTATCACTTTGTTCAGAAGGCCTCAGACAACGACGTTACTAAAGCAATCATGCTTGCAGTTTCTCCACATCAGAAGGAGTTCAATTCTACGATGGCCACATCCTGGGCCGCCGATAGAAGCGTGATGCTCGCCATCTATATTGGGTGGGACTGGTTCGTCACTGACGCGCTGATGTACTCACCGATTCCCTACCCCGAGGTCGTTGAAGAAGCTTACCGGGCGATCTATGAGCGGGCGCTTGAAATAGAGGTGTCGGAACCCGGCTTGGCAATCTGGCGAAAAGCTGGACAGGGTTTCGAGTAAACAGATCCTTTTGCAGCTGGGTCAGACACATTTCACGTGGGCTGGGGATATGATAGCCTGCTTTTATGGAAAGCGAGAGCGAAGCGCGGGAGATCATTGAGCGGAGGATCGAGGAGGGGGGGACCCTCGTGACGGCGGTCAAGGCGGATCTGCCCGCGATAAAAAAGCTACAGGACCAGTGTCTGGCGGCGGATATACCCGCGATTATCGGCCCGTGTTCCTCGGGGGGCTGAAGCACCAAGGGTAGCCTCCTCGTCGAGGAGGCAGACGTTCCCAAACTGGGCGCTCTCATGCGCGTCCAGTGGGAGGAAGGACTGGCCAGGGAAGGCCTTATACCGGTGGCCCATGCCGTGCCGGTGGGCCCCAACTCTGCGGGGGAGGTCGCCTGCCCGGCCTGTGGAACCGTGGGACCGCTGGTTGAAGGCGCGTGCGGAGACTGTGGGCTTATACTTGGGTGACCCCGTGAAGTCCTACAAGGGAAACCGTAAACTTCCGCCCGGCGCCGCCGTCCTGACGTCCCTCCTGTGCATTTCCTTCGGGGCAAACGCGGTGGCCATCAAGATCTGCCTTGCCGGCATGGGCCCCTTCACCCTGGCCGCCACCAGGTTTGCAATCGCGGCGGTGGCCATTTCCATCTGGGCGTTCGCGAACGGCCATTCCTTTCGATTGAAGCGGGGCCAGCTGCGGCAGGTGACTATCCTGGCGGCCGTTTTCTCCGGACAGACGGCCCTCTTCTACATGGGGATCGACAAGACCAGCGCCTCCAGAAGCACCCTCATCTCCAACCTGCAACCTTTCCTGGTGCTGGTCCTGGCCCATTTCTTCGTGCCCGGCGATCGCATCAACATGAAAAAGATCATCGGAATCTCCATGGGCTTCGTCGGTGTCCTGGTAGTGTTTCTGCAGAGGGAAGGGGTCACGGACGAGATCAGGACGGGTGATCTCCTGGTATTCCTGGCGGTCATCCTCTGGGGAGGAAACGCCATATTCATCAAGCGGATCATCGATAACTACCAACCGTTCCAGATCGCCCTTTTTCCCATGCTGATGATGGTTCCACTGTTATTAGTGGCCGCCGCCGCCTCCGGGGAGGTCATGATTGTGAAGATAACCGCACCCGTCATCGGCGCCCTGGCGTATCAGAGCCTGCTCACCGCGTCCCTGGGTTTCGTGCTGTGGAACACCCTTTTGCAGCGATACGGAGTGGTGGCCATTCACTCCTACATCTTTCTGATCCCGATCTCCGGCGTGGCCCTCGGTGGTATCATTCTCGGTGAACCGGTAGCCACGGCCTACGTATTGGCGGCTCTGGTACTAATAGTGATCGGTATCACCATCGTCGGGAGAAGCGACCAACCTGTGCTCCGGAATCCATCCCCTCCGCCTGGGCGGTAGCATTGGTCAAGCCATCCATGTAGATTGAGGCGATGTTCCAGCTCGAGGACAAGCCGATGTTCCATATTCCACATGCCGCCCGTCGCGTGCTCGTCCCGCTCGCCCTGGCGGTTATCTCGTTTGTCGTTTACGCAAACACCATAGGCAATGGCTTCGTATGGGACGATGAACACCTCATACTGCTGGACAATCGCCTCACGGATGACTCCCCCGTTCACACGCTCTTCACCGTGGACTTCTTCGCCCAGCACGATGACAAGGTGAAGTACGGTTATTACCGCCCGGTCGTCACGTTGAGCTACTTCCTGGAATTGACAACCTTCGGCAGGAGCGCAACCGGGTTTCACCTGATGAACCTGTTGATGCACGTCATTTGCGTGCTTCTGGTCTGGTCCCTCGGTATGCGCCTGTTCGAGGGAAAGGAGGCCTGGGCCGTTGCAGGCGCCATGCTATTCGCGGTCCACCCTGTGCACACCGAGAGCGTCTCCTGGATCTCCGGTCGCACCGATGTTCTGGCCACCCTCTTCTTCCTTGCCGCCCTGAACGTGCACATCAGGTTCAAAGGCGCTTCCCGGGCGCGGCGTTCAGTCACAGTTATCATCGCGTGCGTCTGTCTCATGGCGGCGATCCTCTCCAAGGAGGTCGCGCTCTCCTTTCCCATCGTCATATTCATCTGGGAGAGGGCTGTGGAGAAACGCAAGCTCCTGCCGTCCATTGCAAAGAGCCTGTCCTACGTTGCGGTGATCGTGGCCTATGGATTATGGCGGTTCCTGTTGATATCTGTGGATGTCAACGCTTCGCCCCACCAGCCTTTCCACATCTGGGCACTCACCGCCGCCAAGACCTTCTGGCTCTACATCGGCGAACTATTCTGGCCGTTACCTCTCATGGCCCACCAGATAAACCCCTGGCTGACCCAGTTCGACTGGAGATGGGTGGCCTCCGGTCTGGCCCTGGTGGCGACGGTCGGAATCGGCTTCTTCCTGAGGAAACGCCGTCCCGCAGGTTTTCTATACCTCGCCTTCGCCGCCTCCCTTATCCCCATGGCCAATATCATACGCATCAGTGCCCCCCTTGATATGGGCTTCCCGATGGCCGAGCGCTTCCTGTACCTCCCGTCGGTCTTCTTCTGTCTGGCTCTGGGGTACGTAATCATCGGTCTCGTCCGCACAAAATGGATCGGACCGGCCATAATGGCGTTGCTACTCGTCGCATGCGGCGCCGCCACAACTATTCGTAACAGGGACTGGGCCGACGACATTTCTTTTTTCTCCGTCACGCTCGAGAAAGCCCCCGGTTCGTCGTACTTCATGGGCTTGTTGGCCGGCGCGCGCCTTCGCAGAGGGCGGCTGGAGGAGGCGGAGGAAATGTACCGCCAGGCATTGTCCACATACAAGAAGCAAACCGGAAACGACCAGCCGGCGTTTGCGATTGGCCTCGCCCTTACCCTGGTTCATCGCGGGCGATACAAAGATGCGCTCAACATCTCAAAACCCCTCGAACTCGTAATGACAGAAAACGCGACCCTCGCTTTTGTAGTGGGTGAATCGTACCGAAAGATGCACAAACTGGACGAGGCGGAAGGAGCGTACGTCAGGAGTCTGTCCATCCAGAAAGACTACCTGCCCTCGCGGATCGGTCTGGCCCTGGTGGCGAGCAGTAGAGGCGATCATCAGAGGGCTTTGCAGATTTACAAGACCGTCATCGACATTGAATCGGGGCTGCCCATCGTCCACGAAGCGATGGGGGAAATGCACCGCCGTATGGGAAAGATCGACAAGGCGATAGAAGAGTTCGAGAAGGCCATCGAGCAGGATCCATCCAACTACGTGGCTTACGGCTCACTCGGGTCCATCGCCGCCGCAAAAAAGGATTTTGACAGGGCGCAGACTCATTACCGAAAGGCCCTCGACCTCAATCCCGAATTTCACGAAGCGACCATATCCCTTGCGATGATTCAGGCGGAACGAGGAAACCTTGAAAAGGCGGAGCAGTCCATGGCCTCGGTACTCGCGAAGGACGGCAAGAACACCGCTGCCCTGCTGAATCTGGGCATTCTCTACGCCAAGCTGGGCAGGATCGGCAGGGCCAGATACATGTTGAACACTCTGCTCGCTCTCGACCCCGGCCACGTCCGCGCAAAAACCGTGCTCGAACAAATCGACAGGGAAACAAGGGGGGGAAGATGAACACCGATAGAGCATCAGGATGGGTGTTGTCGCTGGCGCTTCTCGCCATCATCGGACCGGCGGGTTGTGGCGACAAATCTGCGGAGGAGTCCCGCAGGGTCGAGGCGAAGAATTCACCGGACATTATTCTGATCTCGATTGACACTCTGAGGTCTGATCGTCTCGGCGCATATGGCTACGCAAGAGACACCAGCCCCTTCATGGACTCAATCGCCGGGGATGGAATACTCTTCAAAAACGCATTCTCCACCTCCTCGTGGACGGCGCCGGCAATGGTCTCGCTGATGACCTCCCGTTACCCCTATGCACACGGGGTCGTGCACGGGCTGGTTGCAAAGGGGCGCGTGGAGCACCAGGAGGCAATCCCCGGGGATCTCCCCCTTGTCGCGGAGCGCCTTCGTGCTGCCGGGTACACAACCTTTGGGATAAGCTCCAATCGACACCTCAGTTCCGAACTCGGTTTTGGACGCGGTTTCGATCATTATGAATGCATAGGTTTCGCGAACGCAGCAACGGTGCTGGACAGAGTGAAAAACCTGCGTTCAAAACTCAACGCCGCCAGACCCTATTTCCTTTGGGTGCATTTCCTGGATCCCCACGCTCCTTACAATCAACGACAACCATACTTCGACAGTTACTGGGGCGACAGGCCCATCCACGAAGATCTCATTACAATCAAGAGGGCCAAGCGATACGAAAAAATGGATCTCCAGTTCGGGAACGAGGGGGCGGAATTCGTCAATGCCCTGTACGATAGCGAGATCAGGTACACGGACGAGGCCACGCGGAAACTGTTCGCAATGGTTCCCAGATCCAAAGACGCTGCGGTCATCGTGACCTCCGATCACGGAGAGGAATTTGCGGAGCACGGAAGGTACGGCCACGGCCACAGCCTCTATAACGGGGTGGTCAAGGTTCCGATGATCATGAGGCTGCCCAATAAACGCCTGGCGGGCACAAGTACAACCGATCGCGTGAGTCTCGTGGACGTGCCCACAACCCTGGCGATCATCGGCAAGACTGCGGTCCCCGGCGGCTGGAAGGGCCGCGATATGATAAAAATAGCCGAGGGGAAGGACAAGAACGCACGAAATCTCTACCTGAGCCTCTCGCGCAACAGGGAGCTACGAAGTGTGCTGGAGGACCGTTACAAGTACATCTACGATCTGCGAAAGCCCGACAAGAGCAGCCTGTTTAACCTGAAAGCTGATCCAGGGGAGATGAACAACGTAGCCGTCACCGATAGCAAGAGAGCAACCCGTCTGAAGAACGCGCTCATCGACAGACTTCTCTCAATGGAGTCGATTGCGCACAAGCCCGGGATGGCGGAGATCTCCGACGAGCATATCGAACAGTTGCGAGCGTTGGGTTACGTGGATTAGGGAGGGGAAAGTCTACGGGCAGATGAGTTCGAGCTGCTGGCCTGACGTGACCGCTCCGGTTGTGTTGTGGGAGTGCTGAACGCCCGCCACTCCCGAGTGTTTCTCCACGCCGATGGTCGCAGAGCCGGCGTTGTTGTGGGCGGTCGGAGAGTCCAATTTCATGTACTTGTACAGGATGCCGCCGCTCTCGCTGATGATCACCTGCATGTTAACCGGGTCACTGGTTCCGTAATAAGGAACCGCGTTCCACTCCACGGTGAACTGCCGGTCAGGAGCAGTGCCGCTGGTCTCGTAGTAAATCATGCCGCCGGAGTACGGGTTGAGGTCGTCCCAGAGGATCCCCATGAAGCCGTTGGGCCCACCGGCTGTCGGGATGGGCTCGTTGGAATAGGTGGTCAAGGTTCCGATCAGTCCGGCGTAAATGAAACCGTTGGAAACGACACGCACGTCCGTGTACATCGAATCGAAATAGTAATCGAAATCGAATCCAATGCTGATGGGCGCCGATACCTGGTCGTCGCTCAAGGAGAGCGTGTTTCCCGAGGTCGAGATGGAATCATAGCTGGAGTAGGAACTCAGATCCCAGTAGCAGGTGGACGTGTCGGTGCCGGTATCCGTATCGGTGTCCGTGTCGGTATCCGTGTCAGTATCCGTGTCAGTATCCGTGTCAGTATCCGTGTCTGTATCCGTGTCTGTATCCGTGTCGGAATCCGTGTCTGTGTCGGAATCGGAGTCGGAATCGGAGTCGGAATCGGAATCACTATCCGAACTGCTATAGGGGCTATTCTTGGTTGAACAAGAGATGGGAACCAGCGTGACAATCATTAACAAGGTAAGTGTCGTTTTCCAGATAAAAGCCATTATTCTCTCCTGCTTGTAATGATGTAGTATGTTCACTATTCAACTTTTGATGTCAAAAGTCGAGTGTAAACGTGCACTTGATTTGGCGTAAAAAAATTTACGGGCAGATGAGTTCGAGCTGCGTGCCCGGCAAAATCCCCGCAGATGCGTTGTGGGAGTACTGGACGCCCATCACCCCCGAGAGTTGCTCTACTCCGATGGTCGCAGAACTGCCGAGGCCGTGGTCGGCCGAAGTGCCGACATCCAGGTATTTGTATATGATGCCGCCGCTCTCACTGATGATCACCTGCATGTTGACCGGGTCATTGGTTCCATTATAGGGAACCGCGTTCCACTCTACGGTGAACTGCCGATCCGGAGCGGAGCCGCTGGTCTCGTAGTAAATCATGCCGCCGGAGTACGGGTTGAGGTCGTCCCAGAGGACCCCCATGAAACTGTTCGGTCCGCCGACTGTCGGAATGGGACTGTTGTCAGGGGCGCTATCGGTCCCGGCGATTCCGGCGTAAATGAAACCGTTGGAAACGATCCGCACGTCCGTGTACATCGAATCGAAATAGTAATCGAAATCAAATCCGATGCTGATGGGCGCCGATACATCGTTGTCGCCCAGGTTGAGCGAGCTTCCCGAGGTCGAAATGGAATCATAGCTGGAGTAGAAACTCCCATCCCAGTAGCAGGCGTCTGTGTCGGAATCGGAGTCGGAATCGGAGTCGGAATCGGAGTCGGAATCGCTATCCGAGCCGCCATAGGGGTCGGTATTCTGTGAACAAGAGATGAGAACCAGCGCGACAATCATCAGCAAGGCAAGTGTCGTTTTCCATATAAAAGCCATCATTCTCTCCTCCGTATAATAATATAGTGTCAACTATCCAATTTCTCATATCGGATGTCGAGTATTAATATGCGAAGGAGATTCAATTGTCCTTGATGAGATGTACATCCCGTTGCGGGAAGGGGATTTCGATGTTGGCGGTTTTGAAACTCTTGTAGACGGCCGTGTTCAATTCATCGAGTGCCAGCCCCAGGAGGAGTGGGTCCTCTATCCAACCCAGGAGCTTGAAATCGAGCGAGGAGTCGCCGAACTGATGGAAGCGCACTTGCGGCTCGGGATCTTCTGCCAGGTACGTGGACTTATTAGCCACATCGATGAGGACTGCGCGCACCTTGTCGATGTCGCTTCCGTAGGCCACGCCCACGTTTACGACGAGTCGCCGTTTTTTATCGATGCCCGCCGTTTCGTTGATGATCTTGGAATTTCCCATGTAGGCGTTGGGTATGACTATCTGAATGTCATCACGGGTTAAAATGCGCGTGGAGCGAATACCGATGTCGGTGACCTTGCCCCGCTCTCCCGAGTCGAGGACGATCATATCGCCGATCTTGTACGGGGCGTCGGCCATGATGAAAATTCCCGAAAAGAAATTCGCGAGGGTGTCCTTGGCGGCGAATCCGACCGCGATTCCGACTATTCCGGCTGAAGCCAGCCATGCCGTCACGTTGATGTCCCACGTGAGCAGGAGCCCGTAGATTGCGCCGCCGACGATGAGGGTTTTGAGTACGACTTCAAAGAGAGGCAGCGTGCGCGGTTGGATCAGCTTGTGCTCGCCCATGTTGCGTGAAAAAGCACCAAGGACACTCTTGGCTATCCTTGTTGCGGCTGCGGCCCACAGGATGATGCTCAACGTGACGATCACGCCGTAAACAACCTGGCGTATGTTGTCCTTCGGTGAAAACCTGTCAAAAGCCAGCCACGCGCCTATGAGAAGCACCGACAAGAACACGGGCCGTCGCAGCGCGTTGACTATCTCGTCGTCCACCACGGTGCGGGTCTTCTTTGTCAGTCGCAGGAGTACCCTGGAGATGAATATCCACATTACGAACGCGATGACCAGCGCCCCCAGCATATAGGCCGCCGCCGCGATCATCGGGTTGGTCTCCAACAGCTTGAGTACTTTGTCCATCATTTCACCAGAGTGCAGGCCGGATCGAGTATGGCATTTATTCCTTTGCACATATAGAGTAGTTCGTACTTCAGGAGGGGACAGTGTTTAAGAATATACTTTGTACGATAATCAGGTTTGTTGTTGTCGCAATCGCAATAACGACAGTCGCTTCATTCGGCTGTGAGAGCAGCGCCCACAATCCATCGGGATCAGACAGCGACACCGATACGGATGTCGACACGGACAGCGACACGGATAGCGATGGCGATACCGATTCCAGTACGGATCCCTGTGACAATATGGGTCCGTCAAATCTGGGATGCGAGTTCTGGGCGGTGGATTTGCCCAACGTCTCGCAGGCGCCGCTTGCGGTTGTGCCGCACGATCAACAGTTCGCCGTGGTGGTGGCAAACACCTCGTCGCAGACGGACGCCACGGTGGATATTTTCTCGGGAAACAGCGGGACATCAATTGCCAGCGGGGTTGTGCCCGTGGGCGGCATCGTGACCGTTGAATTGCCAACTCAGAATATCATGCCGGGAGCCACCACCGGCGATGGGACCGCGTATCGTATCGAGAGCGACGTGCCGATCGCCGCGTATCAGTTCAACCCGCTCGACAACACCACTTCCGTTTATTCGAACGACGCGTCGTTGCTGTTCCCATCTACGGTTCTGTCAAAAGACTATACGGCGATCACGGGTTCGGCGAATCTGGTGTCTGCCGACGCGTTTTCGGCCAACGCTCACAATACCGGTGGTTTTGTTTCGGTTGTCGCCACGGAGGATGGAACCGAGGTGACATTGTATCCGACCAACCCGCTATACGCCGGCGCCTACCAGAACGTCCTGCTCGATCGAGGGCAGGTGCTGACCGCTATTTCGTCCGGGATAAACGGGGGTGGAAGTCTGTCGGGCACGCGTGTCGAGGCCGACAAGAAGGTGGCGGTCTTTGCGGGTAGCGTTGCCACATCGGAACCCACCGACACTACCGAGTGCTGCGCCGATCACGTCGAACACCAGATGTTGCCCCTGGAGGCATGGGGGAGCGCGTATGCAGTGGCTCCGGCTGCGGATGCCAAGGGAAACGATGATTGTATGAGCCTGTACAGGATAAGCGCGGCGTTTGACGGCACCCAGCTCCAGTACTATCCGGCGGCTCCGGCCGGAGCGCCCGCCACCCTCGCCGCATACCAGACCGCCGAGTTCATGTCAGATCAACCCTTCGTTGTGGCCGCAAGCGATCCGGACAAGACCTTTTCGGTGACCCAGTTCCTTCTGAGTAACCAGTTCTTCGGGACCCTGCTGAACCCGTACCCGGGCGATCCTTCAATGATCGTGCTGCCCGCCGTGGACCAGCTCCAAACCGAGTACATCTTTTCGGTGCCCTTCGGATATGCCACCAACTACGTGACCGTCGTGAGAGCGGGAGGCGCCTCGGTTACCCTCGACGGCGTTCCGGTCAGCCAGGCTTTTACTCCGCTGGGATCACACGAAGGAACGGACTATCAGTACCTGCACATTGAGCTGGCGGGCGGATACCACTCCATCGATTCCGACGGTCCGCTCTCCACGACGGTGGTTGGCTATTCAAACGACGTCAGCTTCGGTTACCCCGGCGGCTGCGGCGTTGCGCCGATCTCCGACGTCCCCGACGTGCCCATCGAGTAGGCAACGCATCCCGTTGTCAGGACATCAACCATTGCCCGCCGGATCGAATCCGAGTAAATAATCGTATGGCCCGTCAGACAGGATCCCCCACCACTATCGAAGGCACTATCGAGAGAGTGGTCTTTCGCAATGACGAAAACGGATGGACCGTTCTGCGGTTGTCTTCGCGCGATGATCCCCTTCTCCAGACCGTCGTCGGGAGCTTCCAGAGGCTGGATGAGGGAGAGAGCGTGCGGTTCTCGGGCGATTGGAAGATAGATCCGAAGCACGGTCGTCAGTTCAGGGCGCAGACCTGCCTGTCGCTGGCGCCCGCAACGTTGGTGGGAATAGAGAAGTTCCTGGGATCGGGGCTGGTGCCCGGGATAGGGCCGGTCATGGCAAGGCGCCTGGTCGAGCGGTTCGGTCTGGACACCCTGGAGATAATAGAGAAACGCCCTCGCAAGCTATCCGAGGTCGAGGGGATCGGGCCCAAAAGGGGAGCTGCGATCTCATCGGCGATGGTGGAAAAGCGCGACGTCAGGGACGTGATGGTCTTTCTCGAGTCGGCGCAAGTCTCGCCGGTTTTCGCCCACCGCATCTACAAGCGGTACGGCAAAAAGGCCATTCGCATCGTGAGCGAGAATCCCTACCGCCTTGCAATGGACGTGAACGGAATAGGATTTCTCTCGGCGGACAAGATCGCCGCCCACCTGGGCGTGCCGAAGGAGTCTCCGTACAGGGCGGAAGCGGGTCTGATTCACGCCCTCGAGGATCTGGCATCGGAGGGAAACGTTTTTGCCCGACAGGGGGATCTGGTGCCCAGGGCTCAGGATCTTCTCGACCTGGAGATAGACCAACTGGAGGGAGCCCTTTCCAGGCTGGCGCTCATGGGTGGAGTAATGATGGAGGGGACGGGGCTCGATGCGGCGGTTTACCTTCCGCGATTGCATCGGGCGGAGCGTGAGGCGGCGATCGACCTTACGCGGATACTGTCAGGGTCCGTGCGAAATCTGCCGCTGGACGCTGCGGGGGCCGTCGAACGAGCGCAGGTGCTGTCAAAAATAGAGCTGGCGCCCGAGCAGCGACAGGCGTTCGAAGTTCTTCAGCGCGCCAAGGTCATGGTGTTGACGGGGGGACCGGGCACGGGGAAGACGACACTGCTGCGCGGGCTGACCGCCTGTCTGGCGGATCTGGGTCTCACGCTGGCGCTGGCCGCGCCCACGGGGCGTGCGGCGAGGCGCATGGCCGAGGCCACGGGCAGAGACGCCCGGACCATTCACAGGTTGCTCGAGTTCACGCCCAAGTCCATGAGCTTCGCGCGCAACGCGCAAAATCCGCTGAACGAGGACGTCGTGATAGTGGACGAGGTTTCGATGATGGACGTCGAGCTCTTCGCCGCGCTCGTGGCGTCGCTCAAGTCATCCGTGCGTCTGATTCTCGTGGGCGATCCGGATCAGCTCCCCTCGGTGGGCCCCGGGACGGTGCTTTCGGATCTTTTGGCCCTGGACTCCGCTTTGGGAGGGCGCCTGGCCGTCGTGAGTCTGACGGAGATCTTCCGGCAGGCCCGGTCGAGCCTGATAGTGACCGGAGCCCACGATGTGCTGGCCGGGAGGGAGCCGCGCGTGGGTGAACGCGGATCTTCCGCAGATCTCTTCATGGTGGAGAGGGATGAGCCGGAGGCGTGTCTCGATGTCATCAAGGAGCTCGTGTCCAGTCGGATCCCCGACAAGTTCGGGTTCGATCCCGTCGAGGATATCCAGGTGCTGACGCCCATGCACAAGGGGTTGCTCGGGACGACCAACCTGAATCGGGAGCTTGCCCAGTTGCTCAACCCTCGGCCGGCGCAGTCGGCGGGAGGGGAGAGTCGCTACCTGCTCGGTGACAAGGTCATGCAGGTTCGGAACAACTACGATCTGGAGGTGTTCAACGGAGATATCGGCCACGTGACAGCAGTGGGGGAGGGCGGTCAGTGGCTGGAGATCCGGTACATGGACAGGACCGTGCGATACCCGTCCTCGGAGCTGGACCAGACCACGCTCGCCTACGCGTGCTCGATTCACAAGTCCCAGGGTAGTGAGTATCCCGCGGTCGTGGTTCCAATTCACACACAGCACTACGTCATGCTGCAGCGGAACCTTCTCTACACCGCGCTGACGAGAGGCAAGCAACTCGTCGTTCTCGTAGGAACCCGCCGCGCACTTCGGATAGCAGTGCGAAACGACAGCACCGCCGCGAGGGAATCGCTCCTCTCCGCCAGAGTGCGTGGGGGGGTGTAGCACAGGGCCGGAGACTAATCGCACGCGGCGCAGTCGCAAACCAGATGGACGCCTCTGTCTTTCAACGTCGCAATGTTCGCAGCCTGGTCGTCGCAGTCGATGGGGTTGTAGTCTAAGTGGGCAGCACAACCGTCGGCGAAAGATTCGTTGTCAACCAGCGGTGTAAGGTCGGTAATGTTGTTCATCTGAAAAGAGAGGCTGGTAAGACCGGTCATTGAAGCCACGGCGTCGATGTCCGATACATCGTTCGAAGTGATACCGAGGTGGTATAGGCCGTTGAGGGATGCGAGCGGGCCGATGTTCGAGATATCATTGTAACCGAAGGATAGGCTGTCCAAATTGGTGAGGGAGGACAACGGCGACACATCGGAAATTAAATTGTGGTTCAAGGAGAGTGATATTAGTTGAGTCAAGCCGGAAAGCGGCGAGACATCCGAGATTTCGTTGTAGTAAAGTTCCAATGTTGTGAGTTGGGTAAGTCCGGCCAGCGGCGAAAGGTCGTCTATCTGGTTCGCACTGGCGTACAGAATCTCCAACGCGCTCGCGTTGGCCAGTGGGGAGAGATCGAAAGAGGAGTAGTTATTCTCAATGTTCACCCCATGGAGATTCGGCATGCATTCCAATCCGGTGAGATCGGTTATGTAGTGCTCCGGCACCAGGCCTTGCTCCGATGATGCGAGAGAAGCGAAGTATGTCATCCCGTCGACGTCCTCGGCGAGGATGTCTGCGGTGCACGTGTCTGTAACGTCGTCGAATATCCCCAGGTTGAAGCACACTGAGAGCTCGAAGTTGGGGTCCGGAAAGTGGAGCACGCCCTCGCAGGTGAATTCGGTGTCCGTGTCGGTATCGGAATCGGAATCAGTGTCGGAATCGGAATCGGTGTCAGCATCGGTGTCCGAATCGGAATCGACATCGCCGCCGTCCGGAACGCCTGCCTGACCGCCCCCCATCCAACAGCCGCAAATGACCGTACAGAGCGAGAGCATCGGTCCCAAAACGGCCACTTTGTTTACGGCCATGTGACCTCCTCATAACCTGTGTACACGCCGTAGGGTGTATAATCGTTTCCCTCCCACACTGTAATGACGTGGTACAGACCTATGTCCCCCGTATAGCCGTCGTGTTCGATGTACTCATCAATGATGTACGGGCCGTAACCTTTTGTTCCCGGATATGGTTCCGAATGACCTGAAACGATCCAGGGTGTCGACAACCGGGCCGTGCGGGCTCGGACGTTGTTTTCATCAGGGTCGTTCATTACATGATTTGACAGCAGAACTATAACGCTCTCCTCGCTGGCGGAGCGGATTAGCTTTGCGGAAAGCTCGCCGAAAACATTGAGTTGATCGGTGTAATCATCGATATCGCAATCGTTTGGTATCGGCGCATTGTCACACGGCAGCGGGTTCGAGGCATCGTGAGTCAGCGATACAGCGCCACTTTCGCCCGCCGACCACCCCGAGCCGTTCCAGTACGAGACTATCGGTTTGCCCCAGAAATCTACATCGCCGAAATCCACATTGCTCATGTACGCCAGAAACAACCCGCTCTTCCGGTATGGCCGACCGGAACCGTAAAGAAGAAGACCGCCCTTCTCGGCCATCGGTACGGAGGCATCGTACAAATCGCAAAACTCGGTGTCATCGACGCCGCCATCGCACACGGAATCGAAATCCGCAGCGGTTATCTCGATAGCCGCAACCTGGATGAAGCGAGCAGGTTCGTTGGGAATTGTCTTGTCGATCGAGAACGGGGGCGGATAGTACGGGGAATAATTGCGGCTACGGCATTTGTGGAATCTGTAACCGTCAAACGAGCAGCCGTTCCACGAAGCAGGTCGTGTCCTGGAATCACTGCTGTCCAGTGCTGTATCACCGTCACCCGGATTAATAGCCGTGGCGTACCACAACACCACCATTTCCATTGTGAAGGTTATTGGGGTCGGATCCCCGATTAGAAAACTGAACACCGGATTCGCCACCACCACGCCTGTGGGCACGGTGTATTTCGGCTCGACGTAACCGGGCAATGTGACGTCGCCCCAATAGCCGCTGAGCTCCGGCGCGATATCCTTGTGCACACCCGGCACCATCTGCGGCAGGAACACGCCGCTCTCCCCCACCGGCCTGGTAATGAGCACGTTGACCCCGTCATCAGGGTTGCTGTCCCACGAAATCGCCATCATATCGTTGCAGTTGGCAGGTGGCGGACACTCGTCCGTTGATTGCTTATCTCCCCAAGTGTCGCCCATGAAGTAAATGGTCTTTCCATCAATCTCAACGCTCATGCCGAGGTCCGTACCATCGTGGTATTCAGCATAGTGAGGAGGAATAGTAAGATCGTAGTCCTGCCCGAGGAACCAATATTCGTCGTCATAGGGGAGTTCTCGCGTAGGGTGGTCGTATATTGGTAGAGGCCATTGGGGTTCGTATTGAAAAAGAAAGCCGAAATCCTTAGCCGTCTTACTCCACAGCTCCTCCAACCTCCACTCTACGGTGATCAGCCATGCCTCTTCTTCAGCTTCCTCGTAGGTCCAGGAATTCGGATCGCGCTCCAAATCCTGTTCGACAATGGACAGTAATTCCATGATACCGGACCACGCATAGGCCTCGGCCACGTCATTGATCGTTTCGCGTTCGGTATCAATGGGGGCGATCATCTCCACAAGCGTGTCGAACATTTTCCACGCGTCATTTGTGTATTTTAGCGTATCGTACACTCCGGTCGCGGCGATCTTATTCACCGGGTCGATGAGCACCGCCACCTCATTGAAATACTCCGAACTCCAGTACAATGGAGTTATGCCGGGCTCCACGTCCGATATGTGGATGCCGTATACCGTGTAGTACGGCTGGTACACGAGCGCCTCGCCGCCGACCCTACTCGTGAGCTCGTTATAGCCTACTTCTACTGCGGTGATTGTGTCCGTGCCCACGTAGCCACAATCCTCGGTTGCGGTCAGCCCGAACCTGTACGAGTACCAGAAGTCCCAGTACTCGACGATCAGCAACGGCTTGTCCGACGCCTTGATATTGTTGATCCCGGACGTTGACACGCCCGGCGCGAACTCGGTGAGAACGACGAGGTCGTACGGCGCGAGGTTCGTCGTACCCCTTACCTGATAACTCTTCATGACCGTCACCGTGTAGCCGAGGTCGATAAAATGGTCCTCGATTGCATCCTCTTGATTATAGTACCCGTTGGCGACGAACAGGACGTTCAAAGGATCGGGCGGGTCGAGAGCCGAGGCGACAGACGGCGAAACAATGCCCACCATCAGAACCAGCAAGGGAAAAATGCCTGTCAAGAATCCATCCTTGCGATTGCATCGGGGAAATCTCATGGCGCGCTCCTTTTGTTGATTTTCGCTGAAGTGAAAGCATACCCGATATTTCACATGTGTGGGGAACAATTCGTTGGTGACATTCTGAGCTGGTTTTCCATCGGCCCAAAAAACAAATGTCACCATGCCAGGGATGCTCCCGGAGGCTTATTTGTAGAGGTTCCAGGTTTGTTTAAAGGTCACCTAACTTGACTACTATTTCGATATTGTGTTTGAGTTCTCGCCGAAACTGACAATCAAGAAATTTCCGGAAACCATCCATCCACAAGGAGGCAACCACAATGGATCAAGGCGCAGAAAAGTCCTACAAGAATCTCTACGATTTCCTGATGGCCTTACCCAAAGACGCTCTGGTGTACTGTAACATGCCGCTGGAGATCGGCACGGCAGAGGGGATCCAGCTGGCGATCGTGGCCAACGAAGATCGCGAGGCGCTTATTGACGCCGGGATCGATCCTGAACACGTCGACAGCCTCAAGGACCGTGCGGGAGCCTTCGCGTTCGCAGCCGCAAATTACCAGCTCATCGTCGATTCCGATCCGAAGGCGAGCAAGTTGTGGAAGGAGTACTCTCCCGCCGGCCATGCAGTGCAGAGTTACCTTATCAAGCATTACGCCTTTGCCTTTCGCAAGAACGAGGAGCTGACGAAGAGCGTGAACAAGATTAAAGAGGGTCGGGGAGACAAGGATATGCTCCTCGATCTCCTGACGCTCAACATTCTCGGCAAAGACAATCTCGATACGCTGTCCCAGATGAAGATGTTCGACAAGTCGAAAATCGATGAAGCGAAGGATCTCCACGAAAGACTGAGTGACCTCTACGCACGCTTCACTATAGACCCCAAGAAGGTAAGCGAGGCGAAAGTCATGCTCGATCGCGCCTATACCTACTTCAAGCTGGCAGCCGACGAGGTCAAAGACCACGGGACGTTCGTTTTCGAGGGAACCGACCGCCATCGGTCGTACGTCAGCGATTATCACAGCGGGCTTGGGAAAAAGAGCGCCAAAGCCCAATCGGACAGCACCCCGCAGCTATAAAAAGCGGCCTTCCAACATAACCAAGCGGTTTCGGACCAAAAACAGGCGGCTTTTCGTCAAAAACGGGCGGCTTCGCCTGGAAAATGACCGGCTCCAGGTGAGAAACGGGCGGCTTTTTCTCAGAAATGGCCGGCTCCGGGTGAGAAACGGGCGGCTTTTCGACGGAAACAGGCGGCTCAACATTGAAAATGACCGGCTTCGGATGAAAATACCGGCCTTTGGTGAGAAAAGCGGCTCTTTTTGACTTGAATTTTACAGCAAGGTTGCAATACGCCACCTTTCGTATCCCAGACCCAGCCTGTACCGGCCTTGACGCCGAGGACGGATTGGTCGCACGAAACCAAACCCGCTAAACCACTCGTCCGGCAAGCGCCGGACGAATAATGGTGAACGTTACAATTATCCCCGCTTCCTGCTACTATTCCTAAAATCACTGTTGGTGAGTAACTGTTAGACAGCACGCAGGAGACTGGATTGGCGAAGAGACAGAAGACAGCGGTCGTTGCGCAGTCGATTCTCTCCGGCCATGACGCGCTGTATGTTCGGCGTGCCAGGGAGGCCGTGCCGCCCCTTGTGCAGCTCGCGCGCGGCAGACGGGTCATAACTTACGGCAATCTCGCTCGGCTCATGGGAATGCCCAACGCACGCAATCTGAACTTCGTCCTCGGCTGCGTTGGCGCAACACTGACCGAGCTGTCCGAGCAGATGGGCGAGAGGGTTCCGCCGCTGCAGTCAATCGTGGTGAACTCCGCAACGGGTTCGCCAGGTCGCGGCTTCGACCAGTTCCTTCGCGAGTGGTATCTTATTCCGAAGGTGACGAGAGAGCTAAGGCCCGTGCTTTTGCAGGGCTTGCAGGGGAAGGTGTTCGATTTCGACGGGTGGCTGCGAGTACTCAAGGGGTTGGGACTCACTGCTGGCAGCGGGATTCCGGAGATGTCGCCCGATCGAGCCAAGGTCAAGCGGGTCTCCGGCCGCGGCGGCGGAGAGAGTCCTGAGCATAAAGCATTCAAGCGTTACATAGCAGCTAATCCGAGCCTCTTTGGACTATCAGCGCGGCTCACTCGGGGGGAGACAGAACATGTGCTCCCTTCAGGTGATGTGGTAGACGTCCTCTTCGTTGCCCGGCGCAGGCGTTTGGCAGTGGAGGTCAAGTCGCACCGTTCTGCAGAAGATGACATGCTGCGCGGCGTCTTTCAGTGCATCAAGTACGATGCGGTCATGCGGGCCGAGTCAATCTGGCACTCTGATGTTCGCTCTTCCTCTTGCGTGCTCGCACTTGAGGGGAATGCTACCGACTCTGTCAGACGTGTTGCGGCGCTCTTGGGCGTTGAGTTGCGCGAGAGTGTGAGAAGGCGGAGCTGACTATCAACCGATCGATTACCTTTTTTCCGGGCCGATCATTTTGAGGGAAACCCAAACAACCATTTGATCATCATCCCAAGTTCATGACCTGCGGTGTCGTCCCCGGTGGAGACGTTCCAGGTGGGGCGGTAGTAGGGTTCGACATACAAAAGATGTCCCTTTTTCGGCGTCCAGATCGGGATGGCCACGCCGAAGAAGCCGTGCACGCTGTGGGCCGGTACGTTCGGTGTAAGGAATCCCATTCCGTACCCGACGCCCGCGTTGAAGAAGAGGAAACTCAGGCCGGCCTCGATATAGGGGATCACGCCTGTGCCGCCATCGGCGATCCACAATCGCGCCCCCGGTGATATCCACGCGAACAGGGGCGTGTTGATCCTGTGGAAATACGTGAGCTCCAGCCCCGGCGCGAAGGTGTTCTCCATCTCCTTGCCGCCCACCCAGGCCATACTCGGTCCGATGGTCAGGCCGCGCGTTGTTCCCCAACCGCCCGGGGGAGGGGCGTCGGCGATTACCTTTAACGCGCCGGCGTATACATCGAGAGCCACGAGGAGAACCGCCGTGGCGAGGATGGTAGCCGGTATCGTCGCGGGCCGTCGCATTCAGCGATCCTCGTGATCGGCGAGCGCAAGGTCAACCGCGGCTGTGGCGTGCAGGCGCGTGGTGTCGAGCAGCGGGATGTTTGTGTCCTCGTCCCGGATGAGGAGGGGCAGCTCCGTGCAACCGAGAATTATCCCCTGCGCGCCCTCCCCGACGAGCCTGTCAATGATGCTCAAGATCGCTTCGCGGGAGCCGGCCTCGATGCGCCCGGCGCACAACTCCTTGTAGATGATCCTGTCCACGGTGCTAGCGTCGGTCGTGCGTGGGACGACCACTGCAAGCCCGAAGCGATCCTCCAGCACTTTTTTGTAGAAATCCTCCTCCATCGTGAAGCGGGTGCCCAGCAGGCCGATCTTTTCGAGCCCCCGCGCAGCGATTGCAGCGCCGGTCACCTCGGCGATGTGGAGAAAAGGCAACGACGTGGCTTGCGAAACCATGTGCGCAACCTTGTGCATGGTGTTGGTGCAAAGGAGAATGAGATCCGCCCCGGCATTTTCCAGGGAACGAGCGCAGCCCGCCAGAATATCCCCCGCCTCCTCCCACTGTCCCTCCGACTGGGCGCGCTCGATAACGGCGAAATCGACGCTGACCATTACCACTTGCGCGCTGTGCAGCCCGCCGAGCCTGTTGCTCACGAGCTCATTCAGAATTCTGTAGTACTCGGCCGACGATTCCCAGCTCATTCCGCCGATCAATCCGATGGTCTTCATTTGATTCTCCTCTCCCGTATGATAGCAAGACAGGTAGATAGGTTGAAGGCATGACTGCAAATAGCGAAGATAAACCGAGGACGAGGAGAAGCATCAACGACCTGCGCGCTCCGTTGATGATGCTCTACGTGTTCGCCTTCTGCGGCGGCAGGATGGCACAACTCCCCATGTGGGTGCTGTTGGCGGTCATGGCGCCGGTGATCGGTGTTCTGGCTTTTGTGTTCGAGCGCAAACTCATGCGGGAGCTGCTCGTGTTCAGGCCCACGGGCGCGCTATACGGGCTCGGGGCTGCCGTCTTGTTGTACGGAATTTTCGGCCTCGCGTTGCAGTACGCTTCGGGGTTGTTCATCGGGGCCACGCTGGACGGTGACGGATCGGTCCCCGCGTTCTTCGTGGAACTGGTGCGTATAAAGGGACACGCGTCGGTGATCCATCCGGCCATCGTGGGGATAGCGGGAGCGGTATTGCTGGGCGTGTCGGAAGAGCTTTTCTGGCGCGGCTTCGTGCAGACCCGCCTGATGATCATGATGCCCCATTCACTTGCGGTGATCCTCGCCACCGTCGTCTATACCGGTTTCTACGCCGTGCTCATGGGAACCCTCGCCGCCGTCGCCGCGGGTGTTTGCGGGTTAATCTTCGGCGTCCTGACCATCAGGTTGCGTTCGCTCGTCCCGGCCATCATCTGCCATTCGCTAGTATGGGTGTTCGCCCTGTGGATCCTGCCGCTGGTGTGACGTGGCGTACGAGATCGCTCGTTCGATAACGGGCGCCCAGAACCTCCAACCGTGTCCGCCCTCGAAGATCTCCCACCGGTGCGCAACGTCGTTTTTGTCCAGGAACTTATGGTATCCGGCCGAGGTTCCCCTGAAGAACTCTTTCTCTTGTCTTCCCGCCGCCAGAAATATCCGCTGGCGCGGATCATTCTTCTTGCGCCTCACGATGGCGAACGGGTTGTGTGAATCCATGAACTCCCGATCGGTGCAGTCGCCGAAGATGCGTTTCAGATCGACGAACCATTTGGCAAACGAGGATTTGACGTGCTCCACAGCCTGCGCCTCGTTGAGGATGGGGCCGGATATGGAAGAGATCGACGAAAAGAGATCCGGGCGGCGCAGCCCCATCTGCATGGCGCCGATGCCCCCCATGGAGACGCCCATGAGGTGACGTCGCTCCCGTGGGATCTCCAGTCCAAGGATTTGCTCCGCCTCGGGGATCACCTCGTTCACAACGTGGCTCTCGTACAACCTGGTGCCGTCGTGCCAGTCGATCCAGAACCCCCGTTCGCCGTGTGGCATGATCAGGTGGACGGGGGGAACTGCGCCATTGGTCATGGCGTCGTGGAGGTGATCGGAAATGCCGTGCCTGTCCAGCGCGCGGTGGTCGTCCCCGAGGCCGTGGAGCAAGTAGACGACGTGAGGATCGGTGCGACCTGCGTGTGCGATCTCGGGTGGAGACAGGGAGGAGAACGCCATCTCTCTTCCCATCACCGCAGAGTCGATCACGTGGAGATCGAGCCGCCGGGACTTGTGACGACGGGTGAAGAGCTTGCCAAGAGTGGTGAGTAACGGGTGGAGCATCATTCCTCGTATTTCCTGTAGGCTACCATGACGTCAAAGCGGGTTGTATCTATCTGAAGATTCCGATACCTCTTATACACGAGGGCAATATGAAGCTGACCAAGCTGGAAGAACAGGGTTTGAGGCTTGCAATATGTCTGTCGGCCAGAGGCGGACAGATGACCTTGCCCGAACTCTCCGAAGCCGAGAACATGTCCGAGGCGCTGGTGGCCAAGGTGCTGGGGAAGCTCCGGTCGAGCAATATAGTAACGGCTTTTCGCGGCAGGAGGGGAGGGTACGCGCTCGGCGACTCCCCGAAGGAGCTGACCATGTCGATGGTGCTCAAGGCGCTCGGCCGCCCGGTGCTCGAGGGCTGCTTCTCGACCTGTCAACCCAGGAAAATACCCTGCCATCGTACCGAAGATTGCCAGTTGAGGCCCATCTGGGAGCATCTGGAGTCCAAGATCTCCTCCGTGCTCGATAGCGTCACCCTCGCCGACCTCGTACATTCGGAGGAGGACGTGAGAACGTGCCTCGACAGGATCGAGGGTGTGGAAAAGACCGGCGCGGCGCGACGCGAGTCGAAGGCGCGGTGTTCGCAAAAAAGAAAGCGACCGCAGGCGGGAGATCGTTCATGATCGATAGAGCTGTTCGGATAGTATCGACAGGAATGTGCCTCGTCATGTGGGGTTGTGGCTCCGCCATGGCGCCCGCCTCGCCTCCAGCCGAACAGGACGCGGTTGACGGACAAGACGCGGGTCTGTCCAACCTCACTTCGGCCGACGTAGAATCCGGTTATCCATGCAGTTATCCCGCTCGGATGCTGACGGCGAACGCGCTCGTGGGGACCTTCGACTCTCCCGAGTTGTTTTGCGGTGAGCGCGGATACACCGGATGCCTGATCGAGGGGCCGACCATCTCCTACCCCGGGGCCGATTCGATCTTCCAGGAAGCCCGTGTCATGAAGGGTATGGGCAAGGGCGGATCGGTTGTCTTCATCGCCATCAAAAAAAATGACAGGTGGTATTTTTCCGATCCCCTGGGCGCTGTCGACGAGATTCCTCGACACGAGGGCCCGCTGGTTACCGAGCAGGAGGAGGGGTACACAGAGCGCCTGGTCGTCTACCTCACCCTCGATCAAAAAGGGGAGGGCGCAGCAATCCTCTCCCGCAGCCTGGCTGTCGTCTGCTCCACCGGCGATTCCGGCGTGCCGTCCTGCATTGCATTTCCGGAGTCATGGGAGCACGCGGGCGAATCCCCCGGCTCCGTCGACGTGACGCGCCTGCACAGTATCTACTGCGATGACGGCTCCGTCGTCATGTACGGTAACCCCACCAGATTGCCCGCCTCTGCCGCAGCTTCGTTCGACGAGCTGATCGGACGTCATCACCTGAAGTTCCCATGATCAGGGCGGCCATTGCCGCGAGTTTGCTCCTCACAGGGTGTTTCAACGACAAGCCCGGCGAGCCGCGTATCGATCCGGCCCCTTTCCCCGGCGCCCTGGAACGCGAGAGCGACAGTGCGTCGACGGTGGCGTCATCTACGTGGTTTGTGTTGAAAGTGATCGACGGCGACACCATCGTTGCCGGGTTGGAAGAACCCGGGAAGGCGAAACGGCGCGAAAAGATCCGGCTGTTGCGGATAAACACTCCCGAGAGGAAACAGCCGGGCTACGAGGAAGCGAGCGAGGCGCTCAAGTACCTGGTGAGAGGTGGAGAGATACAGCTCGAATTTGAGGATCCGTCCACCGAGAAGCGCGGCAACTACGGTCGTTTGTTGGCGTACGTGATGGTCGACGGGCTCAACGCCAACGTGGAGATGGTACGGCTCGGCTGGACCAGATTCTGGACGAAATACGGTCGAGGTCGGCTGGCGCGGGAGTTCATGGCCGCGCAGGAGGAAGCCCGGGAGGCGCGCAGGGGTCTGTGGGGCACAGATGCGCTCTAGTGCCGTAGAATCTCCAGCACGGGGTTGGACGGCTCGATCCGCTCGATGTAACGCTTCAGGGCGTTGACCGCCACAAACGCCACGGGATTGTCATCGTACAGAAGAACGCTTCTTTTCATGGTCTCGTCAGGGATATCCCAGGTTTTGGGCAGTTCGTTTATCCATTCTTCGGGCGCTAACAGCTCAAACACGAGGGCGTCGGGTTTGGAGTGAGGGGGCACCAGCGCCAGGTAGATCACGGCCAAATGCGGACCCGATTTCTTTTCAGGGTGCGGATAACGACGGGCCAGGCAGGCGATCTCGAAGTCGGCGGAAAAGTCGAACGTTGTCTGTTTTTCGTCACGAACGAGCACGAAACCATCTTTTTCCAGGCGAACCGCGCCGTCCTTTACTCGCAGGTTGTAGATCTTACTGCGATTGGCGTTGTGCTTTTCAACGTAGGCCAGGATGGCCGTCATGGTGGAATCGGCCGTGGCGCCGGAGGAAACCAGGTTGAACGGCGCGTTCTCGATGTTCTTCTTCGCCACGCCCGGTTCGAAGCCGATCAGGGACTGGGCGTCTCCCGAGATCTTCATGGGCATGACCATGGGCAGAGGGCCTATCAGGTCGAGCCGATCCAGGTTCCGCGCGTTCTCGTCCAGCTGTTCCACGCGAAACATGATGCGGCCTTCTCCCTTGGATCGGATGAGCATCGTCCTGTGGGATTCATTCAAGTTGATCCGGATCTTGTCGATTCCGGAGTCGCCCTTCACTCTCAGGTAGTGATCATCCAAATGGAGGGTTGCGGCTGCCTTGCGTCTGGTGGACGGCCTTGCGAAAAGGATCCAGGTGCCGAGCACGGACGCAACGCCGCTCAGGATGAAGCCCCAGAAGAAACCGTGCCATTCATCCAGCCAGAAGAGCACGTTGAAGCCCACTGCGGCCCACAATATGGTCCATGAAATTATCACCACGATACTCGCCCGCTGCTCGATCCCGGTTTTTCCCAGTCGACGTAGCTTGATTGGCTCGTTCATGGTTGATTTCCGTTTAAAAAACCGATCGGAGCAGCACCGTGAGAATGGAGAGGATGCCTTTTGACATTCCAATAGAGCTGCAGTCGCAGCCGGAGTCGTCGCCGGATGATCCGGCGTCTGCCGGGCCGGCGTCCGGTCCGGAGTCGGGGATCGGGTCGGGGACGGTGAAGTCAGTGTCGTTGCAGTATCCGATGTAGTCGGCCAGTGAGGAGAAGAGCGGCGACTGACATGTGCCGCCACCAGTGCAGTCCGAGTCCTCGTCGCAGATTCTGTGGCACAGGGCGCCCAGATCCGGGGCGTGCATGCAGATCAAACCGTCGCCGCAGGAGACCGGATCTTGCTGGTACTGTATGCAATGCTCGCCAAAGCCCAGCCCATCCGAAGGAACACAGCCTGTGAATCCCATGGCCGCGGGTCGGCACGCGGCATCCTGCGCGCAGTCTCCACCTGTTATTTCGCAGAGGTCGGCGTTGAAACAGGACTCGATCTGGCTGGCGCACATATTGGTGATGCAGTCCCACCAGTCCGTGCCGCTCAGATTTCCGCAGGTTTCGTACCAGCAATCGAGCAGGGAACCGAAATCGTCGAGGGATTCACTCTCTGCGAGCACGTAGCAGTCCGAGCTGCAGGCGCTGTTCTGGCCGCAGCCGTTTACGCAGGAGTAAGTCTCTTCGCAGCTCTGGGTCTGGCAAGCGTCGTTGTCGCAAAATCCACCGATCTGGCAGGCGTCGTCACAGAAGCACAGATCAATATCGCTGCCGCAGTTCGGACCCGAAGTGCCGAGATACCCGTTTATCCACTCGGCGTACCCATCGACGCGCGTATGGGCGTAGTAGCCCAGGCAGGGATCTCCCCCCGTGCCTGCAACAGTGGAGTTGACACCGATTGTGTAGATCGTCCCGCCGATGTCCAGGAGGCCGGGCCCTCCGGAGTCACCGAAACAGACCCCTGTGCTTTCGTATTCTCCGGTGTATATGGCGTTGCCCACGTCGAGGATATCGATGCTGGCGGACCTCTTGAGCCCGCTGCCCGTCATTGAGATGCCTTCCGTCGCCCCGAAGCCCACGTACAAGACCGGTGTGCCGATGAAGCTATCGTCCATGCTCGCTGCGTTGATGGGGACCGTTGTCACGCTTCCCAGAGGCGACGAAAGGTGAACGAGCCCTATGTCGTTGAACGTGATATTCGGGTTGTAATCCGGGTGTATGTGTGCGGCATTGGTATCGTAAGTGACTCCGTCAGTGGGACCGTTCCCGTCGGGCCGAGCGTCGGTCCCCACCAGGAACTTCACCGAAGTCGAGTAGCTATCGAGACAGTGAGCGGCCGTGAGAACCCACTCAGGGTGGATGAGCGTTCCGGTGCAGAACGAACCCTGGTAGAACCCGCCTCCGCTGTATCTGACGAGAGCGCCCACGGCCGGCCAATCGGTTTCCGGCGTTCCGCCGACGATTCCGGTCGTCTGTGGGGCCTCGCTCGCCGGGCCGGTGTGTTCATCGGGGCCGTCGGGTACGCAGCCGAGGTGAAAAATCATCATGAGGGGCAGGTATAAAGTAGAGTGCCTGAGAAATAGGTGGAACATTGAGTGCATCAGATAAGGCTCCTTTTATCGTTCAACGGTGAATCCGCCGAATCCCCTACAATAGTGTATCGTGCATGGTTTGGGGGAGAAAAATGATCGCGAGACTCATCGTTTAAAGCAATCTGGCGTTTTCATTCCGCCTGAGATATATTACCCCATGCGAAATTTAGTGGTTTTTCTCGGCATCTTTACCATGCTTTGCGTCACACCCGGTTGCAGCAAACGCATGGTGGTTCCCGGTATTCTGGCGGGAACGGGGGCGGCCGCCATAGTGGGTGGCACCGCGTACAGGTTGAGCCTGTCGGATAACGACTCGATGGGGCTCCTCGGCCGTCAGCCCGAGCAGAAAGCGGGCATATCGATCCTGCTGTTCGCTGGCGCGGCCCTCGTCCTGGCCGGGGTGATCTGGGCCGCCACCACTCCGGTGTGCGAATCGGATCTGGACTGCTGGTCGGGCGATGTATGCGAAAAGTCGACCGGGACCTGCGTGGTGCGTCCGGCCGTTGACCCCGGTAGCAACGAGAACGTGGATACGGCCTTCTTGACGATGAACAGGAACATCATCGATCCACTCGGCTTCGAGTCCTCCAGGTACGCCTTGAAATTCACCGCGCCCTTATAAGGGCGCGGTCAGGATGGCCTGGTGCCGAATGATCTCTGCGTACCGAACGGCCAAGCCCTGCGGGCTTCACTCCTCGGGCTCCCACTCGGCGATGGTGGTTCGAGCTTCGTGGTGTTTTCGTTGGTTGCGAATATAGGCCTTCAACCCATCGTGGCTCGAAGGATCCACGGTTACGGCGTACACGCCTCGCCAGCCTCCAGAATGTACGCATCGAGGTGGTGAGCTTTGACTTCGAGGAAGCCGAAAAGTGCGTGTTCGACCTCGGGTGTGGTGATGAAGTGCTCCCTTAACTTGGTGCGAAAGACCATGTGATACAGGAGGTTCGTGAACGAGTGTCGTTGCTTCATTCGGATCGACTATCCGCGAAATGTTTCGTGGTCAACCGGAAAGCCCTCCGGGCTTGACCGGTAGCGCCCCTGGGGTTCACCGGAGCATAGGTCATCCTGACCGCGCCCTCATAAGGGCGCGGCACGAAGGCCGGATTACAGCCAGGGCCAGGGGCAATCCACTTCTTGCGGGTTGTCCGTGTCCGGCTCGACGAGATCTTCGTTGGGGAGGCAGTAGTTCCCCGGAAAGACGTCGGAAATGTAGTAGATAGAGCGACATTCGTATCCGTCGCCCTGCCGGCAGTCCTCGTCAGAATCGCAGTGCGCCAGACAGACAAGATACACGTTGTTTGCGCCCACGCAGTCGATCCCGTCATCGCACCCGTCGATCTCCTCGGCGTCACAACACGAAGTGCAATATCCGCCCGGAACGTTGATCAACGACAGGATGTCGTGAATGCACCGGCGCTCACCCGGATAGCCCTGACAATCATCGTCCGTCTCGCACGCCTCGCCGAAACCCTGCCAGCCGTCCGGAAGTCCCGAGCGTTGACCGCCGTCCAGATCGACATCAGTGTCAGTGTCCGCGTCTGTGTCTGTAGACGCAGTGGAGGTGTCCGTATCGTCTCCGCAGTCGCACTCGTGACTCACCTCGTCCCAGCAACCGGCAACCGCCATCGGGGCGGTGATGAAGGCAAGCAGGGTGAGGTTGGAAAAAACTGAAAATCGATCAGCGCGAATCATTTCTTTGACCTCCGGTTAACGCTGGATTCCATCATCTTCCCCTTCCCCTTGCAGGGGAAGGCCGGGATGGGGTTACCGGCAAACTAAGCAGCATTGTTACACGTCGTCAATCAAAGCTGTCCACAATCCAACACATGGCGCTATATTTACCACATGAATCAAACGGGGAACACGGATCTCATCGAGCTGGCCGTGTTCGTGCGGTCCCCGGTCCTTCGCAAAGTAAAGACACGGCTGGCTGCTGCTATCGGCCCGGAGAAGGCCCTCGAAGTATACAGGGAACTACTCGCCCATACTTTTAAAGCCGTTATTGCCGCGAGCCGCCTGTCGCCCGATATCAAACCTGTCCTCTGGCACCGAGGCCCCGTTGGCCCCATTGATATTCCCGCTGAATTCACCATGGACGTGCGCCCGCAACGCCATGATTCAATGAGCGAGAACCTTCACGAAATCCTGCGCGCTCCGAGTTTGACCTGCAGGGGTGTCATCGTGATCGGCGCCGATCACCCCACTCTCGAGCCCGGGCACATCGTGACCATGGCTCGCCTCCTCGACGGTCACCCGGTCTCCATCGGCCCCGCGCAGGACGGGGGGTTCTGGGCCCTTGGAACCACGGTTCCTCTGGACGGTATCCTGGATCGCGTTCCGTTGAGTTGCGGCGATACTTTGATAGCGCTGGAAACGGCGCTCGAAGCGCGCGGGCTTTCCCACGTGCGGGGACCGACCCTCTGGGATGTGGACACGGAAACCGATCTCAATCGCTGGCGAAAGGAAATGGAAAAAAAGTAGATCCAATCCCACGCCAGGCCGTCATCACCCACGAGCACAGCGCAGCGTGTCTCACTACAAGGAGGAAAACAATGCGTCGGTTAAGTCTCGTAACAATAGCAATCATCGCCGCAGTCGCGGTTGTATTTCACACTGATACCGCCCACGCCAGGAAGGGCTCAGCGAGCAACTCGGCGAGCGGAGAGTTCAGTTTTCGCCTCGAGAGCCTGAGCGGGGGAACCCTGCCGACATATCATCACGGAGGTTACACATATGTGGAAGGCCGTCGTGGAACGAGGTACGCGATCCGGGTGTTCAACCATACGGGAGAGCGAGTGGAGGCGGTAGTAACCGTGGACGGTCGGAGCGTTATCAGCGGCAAGGAAGGCAACTATAAAAGACAACGCGGGTACGTCATCGATCCTTACGGTTCGGTGACCATAGAAGGGTTCCGTACTTCCTGGAGTAACGTTGCGGCCTTCAGGTTCACCGAAGTGGAGGATTCGTACGCGGCCCGAATGGGCAATGATTCCAACGTCGGGGTCGTGGGCGTGGCCGTCTTCAAGGAAAAGAAGCGCCAGCCCGTACCAGTACCGTACTACTCGTACAAGAAGAGAAAGAGCCTCGGTTCGGGCTACGGGAGGTCGAAATCCGCCCCGAGAGCGAGCCAGCCGCCTGCCAGCCAGGACAGCGCGATGGGAGGAATCCTTTCGGAGCGTGAGGCTCGCGAACAGGGCATCGGCACCGGATACGGCGAAGACGATTACTCCCCGGCCACCGAGACCAAGTTCGAGCGCAGAAGCCGCAGGCCCAACTCCCGGATGGCAATCTATTACGACGACCGTTCGGGACTGATTGCCCGGGGCGTCATCCACAGACCTCACCGCCGGCCGATCCGCCGGGACCCCAACCCGTTCCCCTACAGTCACGACCAGGGCTTCGCGCCTCCTCCCCCTCCCTCGCCCTACTACTGGGAATAACCGTCCGGCCCCTACAGCCATACAGATTTCCGGCCCGTACGCGTAACTAAAGTTAAGATTTAGTTTTGTGCGCATTATTTCGATTATTTAGCGGTTTACTTGCGCGAAACTAAAGATTTCCTTACTATTGGGTGCATGGGCAAGAGGAATCAATGGGATCTCCTTTATGAGATCGCAGCTACCCAGCAAGGGTACTTTACCGCCTTCCAAGCGAAGGAGGCAGGTATCTCGTCGCAGGCACTTCGGCACCACGTCACTTCTGGGAACCTCAAGCGAGTACAGAGAGCCATTTATCGCGTGACAAAGTTCCCCTCAAGTGAGCACGAAGACATGATCGTGGTCTGGCTATGGACAGGCCTGTCGGGCATCTTCAGCCATGAGACTGCCCTGCTGATGCACAATCTCTCTGACGCTCTTCCGTCGAAGATCCACGTCACGCTCCCTCTGTCATGGAAACGACGACGTTTGAAGTTGCCGCCAATCGTGATTACCTATTTTAACGACATCATGGAAGATGGGTGGGAATGGGTCGCCAATATTCCGGTTACAAAACCGCTACGCACACTTGAGGACTGCATGAATTCGTCTGTTTCGCCGGAGTTCGTATCCCAAGCGGCCGAGCAACTTCTCCAAAAGGGTCGATTTAGTTACGTTTCGGAGATTCTTGCACGCGCACTTCACTACCGCTACAAAACCGGGGAATGACCCCAATGGCATCTCGCAAATACAAGACACCAGCAGCTTTCAAGGAAGCCATTGACCAACGGTTAAGGAACGACGCGGAGAAGAAGAACATCGCCCTCGATCACCGACGACAAATATTTATTTACGAGCGGCTCATCGCCCGGTTATCCAAGGTACTGGGTAGCCGTCTCGTTATCACTGGTGGTGTTGCGCTTGAATTTCTGGTTAGACGCGCAAGGACGACCAAGGATATTGACATCCATCTACAGTTTGGGTCGGAGTCGGTACTGCCCAAGCTGCAGGAGGCCGGACGCCTCGCGCTCGATGATTATCTGTTGTTCGATATCATTGATGATCCAGACTATATTGATGCTGGTATCGCAATTGAAGGACTTGATCATCCAGTCCGCCGGTACCATGTGAAAGTTCACCTTGGTGGCGCACCCTATGGGCGTTTCTTCCATATTGATCTAATTGCCATCGATCCTCCATATTATGAACCGAACGAACTGATTGGCAGTGACTTTCTTTCTTTCATGGACGTCGAGCCTATCCGATTCCAGGTCTGCCCACCGGACATCGCCATCGGGGAAAAATTGCATGCGTACACGAAACCTCGGCCGCATCCGAATTCAAGAGTGCGTGATCTGCCAGACATCGGACTGCTTGCGTTAACCTATTCGTTTCAGTGTGAGGATCTTCGCTCGTCGATAGGCCTTGTTTTTAAGCACTATGGTACACATCCTCTTCCTGATCTTCTGCCAGTTCCGCCTTCTAATTGGGCTCCGCGCTACAGGAAGCTCGCACGAGAGAACGGCCTGGAATGGCCTGATGTCGACTACCTCTTCCGCGCATTAGAGCGTTTTCTGGATCCAGTTCTTTCAGGAAGTTCAGGGACATGGGAACCAGCTACATGGGGCTGGTTCCCTCAATAGGTTCTCGGGGAGCGGTGTATGTTTATTGACAGTTTCATCAGTAAAAGTAACGTGTCGCACCATATGTTACTGGCGCAACAGACGAGCACGCTGAGCTACGGCGTGGTGATACTGCAGACTTTCGCGGTGCTGGTACTCATCGGCGCCATGGCCTGGGCATTCGTCCGGTTCGTGGCTCCGCGCATGGGTATGAGAGCGGGAAGATCGCGCATGAAGATCCTGGAGCGGCTTCCCCTGGAGCCGAGACGGTCACTATATCTGGTGGAGGTGGACGGGAAATCCATTTTGGTGGGCGTGAGCGAGGGATCGATCCGGCTCCTTTCGGAGGTTCAACCTCCCGTGGCGGACGCCGTCGAGGACGGCGAGGAGCAAGGCGAAAAATGACCGGCGATCTCTCCTTCGCGAGCCATCTCGGCATCACCGCCATGATTGCTGCCCTCCCATTCATCGTCATTATCGGCACCTCCTTCGCCAAGATCGCCGTAGTGCTTGGAATTACACGCTCCGCCCTTGGCGCCCCCGGGGTTCCGCCCGCCTCGGTCATCACCGGACTCGCCGTTGTCATGAGCATTTTCATCATGGCTCCGGTGGCCACCGACATCGCCGATTCCATGGAGGAATACGCTCGCAACTCGACGCCCGTCGAGGCCGATCGATGGGGAATGGCGGAGGCCCGTGCTCTCTACGACGCAGCCTCACCGCCCCTGATGGATTTTTTGGAAATGAACACGCCGGATGGGGAGGTCGACTTCTTTTCAGACATGGCAGGCGCCACCCCGGGGACCAAGCCAACCTTGCGAATATTGCTTCCGGCCTTCGCTACCTCCGAGATCGTGGAGGCTTTCCTGATAGGCTTTCTCGTGTTCATCCCGTTTCTGGTGATCGATCTCATCGTCGCCAACGTGCTTCTCTCCCTGGGTATGCACATGACTTCGCCCATGGCGGTCTCCCTTCCGCTCAAACTGCTTTTGTTCGTCGCGGCGGACGGATGGCACATCATCATCAACGGGCTGGTGGTTTCGTACGGTTTGTGATCTTTGATCAATATTCCGCACCACGATGTTGCCATGCTCCATGTTGATGCCTAATATCCAGATCTGGCAATTAATGGAGTTAAAATGGCCGACGAAAAAACAACCCTTCTCGACGAACACGGAAATCCGATCGCGCACACGCACAGCTCGCAAGACGGCGACGACGACAATGCGCTCGTCCAGATGTCAGGAGACAGGCCGAAGTACCTGATCGTCATACCCCTCGATGAGCACGTCCTCTTTCCGGGGATGACCATTCCGATGGTCCTGGGTTCGGAGAGATCCCGCGAGTCGATGGAATACGCCCTGGCTCAGGGACCGTATATTGCGCTTGCGCCGCGCCTCGAGCCTGCGGAAGAAGAGGAACCGGAGCATCCCGGACCGGAAGAGATGCTCAATTTCGGGGTTCTTGCCCGGGTCGTCAAGGCGCTTAACCTCCCGGACGGAAACCGCTCGGTGGTTGTGGAATGTGTCACGCGGGTGAAGATCGAGCGCTACGTGCGCAAGGATCCCTTCCTCATAGCCAAGGTAGATTATCCCCCGGACGTGTACGTGGAGACTCTCCCGAACAAAGCTCTGTGGCGGGCAGCGCGGATGTCGCTCCAGGAGTTGTTCAAGGAGATCCCCGGTTTGCCCGAAGGCTTCAACCTGGCCGCCGCCAACCTGGAGGGGCCCGCCCAGCTGACAGACTTTGTCACCGCGCATATTGATTTGCCGAGGGAAGAACGCCTTGAGCTGCTGACCCATACGAGGGTGGAGGTCAGGCTCGCCATGGTGGCGGAGGCCCTGACCAGGGAGCTGGAGCTGGCTCGTCTCGCGGGCAAGATCCGGGACGAGATCCGCGAGAAGGTCGAAAAAACCCAGCGGGAGTATTACCTGCGTGAACAGTTGAAGGCCATCCGCCGGGAGCTCGGTGAGGAGGTCGATCAGAAGGAATTGATCAGCCAGGAGCTCGAGGACAAGATCAACATCGACGGCCTGCCCGAAGAGGTAGCGCAGCGGGCCCGCAAGGAACTCAAGCGACTCGAGGTGTTGAACACCGAGTCGCCGGAATACAATGTCATCAACACCTACCTCGACTGGATCGTCTCGCTGCCGTGGACAGAAAGCACGGAGGACGCGGACGATCTCGACAGGGCGAGGGAGATCCTCGACGAAGACCATTACGGGCTCAAGGAGGTAAAGGATCGGATCGTTGAGTTCCTGGCGGTTCGCAAGCTCAAACCCGACCAGAAGGGAGCCATCCTGTGTTTTGCCGGTCCGCCTGGAGTGGGAAAGACGAGCCTCGGGCAATCCATCGCGAGATGCCTCGGCCGAAAGTTCTTCCGCTTCAGTCTGGGTGGCATGCGGGACGAGGCGGAGATCAAGGGGCACCGCCGGACCTACATCGGGGCGATGCCCGGCAAGATCCTTCAGGGACTCAAGCAGGTAGGGGTACGGAATCCGCTCTTCATGCTGGACGAGGTGGACAAGCTCGGAAGCGACTGGAGGGGAGATCCGTCCAGCGCCATGCTCGAGGTGCTCGATCCGGCGCAGAACCACGGGTTTCTGGATCACTATCTGGATATTCCGTTCGACCTCTCCCACGTCATGTTCGTCTGCACGGCCAACATCAAGGCCAATATACCTCGACCTCTCCTCGATCGGATGGAGGTGATCGATCTGCCCGGATACATCCTGGACGAGAAGGTGGCCATCGCGAACCGGCACCTGCTGCCGCGCCAGATCGATGCCCATGGACTGTTGAAAAAACAGATTCAGTTCTCCCCGAAGGTGATGCCCAAGATCGTGGATGGCTGGACCGCAGAGGCAGGCGTGAGAAACCTGGAGCGCGCCATCGGGCGGATCTGTAGAAAGGTCGCGGCTTCGGTGGCATCCGAAAAGATCAAGTCCGCGCGGATCACCACGGGAAAACTCCCGGATTACCTGGGAAAGAGGAAGGTCTTCAAGGAGTCGTTGCGACGACCGAAGATCGGGACCGCAGTCGGCCTGGCCTGGACACCCGTGGGAGGCGACATTCTCAGAATAGAGACCACCCGCATGCCGGGCAACGGGCGTTTCAAAGTGACCGGACAGCTGGGCGACGTGATGAAGGAATCGGTCGAAATCTCACTCTCGTTCATCCGTCACAACCATGTGCTGTACAATGTGAATCCGGAGATCTTCAAGAACGAGGACATCCACGTCCACTTCCCCGCCGGTGCCGTTCCCAAGGACGGGCCGTCGGCGGGAGTCTCCATCACCACAGCGCTGATCTCACTTCTTTCCGGCAAGAAGGGATTGCGGCCAATCGGCAAGATCGCCATGACCGGCGAGATGACCCTCTCCGGGGAGGTGCTCCCGGTCGGAGGCATCCGCGAAAAAGTGATCGCCGCACAGGCGGCGGGCGTGGAGACGGTTATTCTACCGGCGCACAACCAGCGCGACGTGGAGGAAATCCCCCCCCACATCATCGAGGGGTTGGAGTTCGTCTACGCCAAAAAATACAACGACGTCTATAACGTAGCTTTTGGGAAGTAGAGCAATGCTGTTCAAGTGGACAACATGGACGTTGTGGACGAGGTGGACACTCCTGCCCACTCTGTCCACGGTCCACTCCGTCCACTAAAGTCCACTCTGTCCACAGTCCCCTGCTGCCTCCCCGAACGCACGGCTGCGGATCTCATCGATGCGGTCCAGCGGCCGGTTTTCACGTGCGCGATACCGCGCAAGGGGTTCCGACCGACGGGGTTACACGCGCGCGGTTCCGGGGCTATGGGCAGTTCGTCGGAACGGGCGTGCAAGAGTCGTCGAGGTTGGCGAAGACATTTATCGCAGTAGGGCCGCTGGTGATCTGGTCCAGCAGATCGCATGCTTCGCAGTCGGGCAGGATGTCGTTGTCGTGGATGTACAAGACCCAACTCACCGAGGTGAGAGCGCTCAGGCCATCCAGGTTGGTGAGGACGGCGTTGTACTCGATACCTAGAGACGTACCCGCTGAGGTTAGGGAACTCAGACCATCCAGGTTGGTGAGGGAATCGTTGCTGGAGACTATCACTCTCCCCGCCGAGGTGAGGGCACCCAGCCCATCCAGGTTGGTGAGGGCAGTGTTGTCTTCAATAACCAGGTACTGGCCAACCGAGGTGATATTGCTCAGCCCGTCCAGGTTGGTGAGGGAGTCGTTGTGTTTGATGTCAAAATCGTCGCCTACTGATGTGATAGAACTTAGACCGAAAAGATTGATGAGAGCTGGGTTGTTCCAAATATTCAAGTCTCCGTCCGTTGATCCGGTGATGCCGCTCAGCCCGTCCAGGTTGGTAAGGGCGGTGTTTCCAGAGATCCACAAGCTCCCGACCGATGTGAGATCGCTAAGGTCATCCAAGTTTGTGAGGGCGTCGTTGCTGTGGATCCACAATGTCCCGTCCACAGAGGTGATGTTGCTGATCCCGTTAAGATTCGTCAGTAAATTGCTCCCTGAAATCTGCAAGTGTCCATTCACCGAGCCGGTGATCCCGCTCAGCCCGTCTACATTAGTGAGTACGTCGTTACTACTGATGATCAAACTTTCACCCACCGAGGTGATATTGCTCAGCCCGTCCAGATTTGTGAGGGCTTCGTTCCCGTAGATTTCCAAGTCCCCACCCACCGAGGCGATGCCGCTCAGCCCGTCCAGATTAGTGAGGGCGTTGTTCCAGTAGACTGATAAGCCCCCACCCACCGAGGTGATGCCACCCAGGCCGTCAAGGTTAGTCAGGATGTCGTTGTCTTCGATCACCAAGCTCCCACCCACCGAGATAAGGTTGCTCAGTCCGCCCAGGTTAGTGAGGACAGGGTTGCCGCCATCGCCATAAATTCCTATTTGCAAATCACCACCTACCGACGTGAGGCAAATCAACCCGCTCAAATCAGTGCACAAGGGGCAATTGATTGTAAGGCTTCCCGATGTTGAGGTGTATCCCGCGAGGGCTGCAACATCCATTTGCGTGGTGATCACAGAATCCCCGCTGTGCACTCCCAGATTGCATTCGATCGGGCCGGTATCCGTGTCGATGTCCGTGTCGGTATCAGTATCGGTATCGGTGTCCGTGTCAGAATCGGTGTCCGCGTCCGAGTCGGTATCCGTATCGGTATCCGTGTCGGTATCGCTTCCCCCGGGTCTGCTATCACCACCACACCCGCCGCAAGCCAGCACGGTCGCCAGCGCCATCAAGAGCAAGTACTTCATCGCCCAGACCTTTCATTTTGCACTTGGGAATATTCTAGCATCGATCGAGGAAAGACATCTTGGAATTGAGCCCGGTACGAATAGGCGATTACATTTGCTAGTTCTCATCCTCGCCGAACGCGCGGCCGCGGATCATTTTCTCAATATCGTACGGGCTCTTGCCGCCGCCGAGGTAACGATGAAACCAGTCGAGGTGCGCCGCGTAGTAGAGGGGCATTGACTTGACGCGGTTCGGCCAGTGGCCGTCGTTGGGAAAGACTATGAGCCGTGCGGGAACTCCTTGCCGCCGCAGCGCGGTGAACATCTGCAGACTCTGGGTGTAGGGAATTCGGTAGTCCTTTTCGCCCGTGATGATGAGCGTGGGCGTCTTGAACTCCTTTGCGTAGGTAGACGGAGACCACTTGCGGTAGGTCTCGGGATCGTCCCACGGGTTGCCGCCCACGTCCCACTCGGGGAACCAGAGCTCCTCTGTTCCGTTGTAGAATGCTGCCAGATCGTAGATCCCCATCATAGACGCGATGGCCTTGAAACGGTCGGTGTGACCGAGCAACCACGCCATCATGTAGCCGCCGTACGACCACCCCATGGCACCCATGCGATCCTCGTCCACGTAGTCGAGATCCGCGAGCGCGTCGGTCACCGCCATCACGTCCCGGTAGACCTTGCCTCCCCAGTCTTTGGAGATCCCCTCGGTGTACTCCTGCCCGTACCCGGTCGAGCCGTGGGGGTTTGGAAACGCCGTTACGTAGCCCGCGCCGGGGAATATCTGCCAGCCCCCGCGAAACGAGTCGGACCACTGGTACTGGGGACCCCCGTGGACATTGATGACGAGAGGGTACTTCTTCCCCTTGACGAAGCCGTGGGGCTTGACCACAAATACGTGGACCTTCTTCCCGCCGGCCCCGGTAACCCACATCTCCTCCACCGGCCGCAGGTCATACTCGGTTACGATGCTGCGGTTCATCTCGGTCACCCGAGTGACCTCGCCGCCGATAAGGGGGGTGGTGAAGAGCTCCACCGGATCGCTGACCGAGTTGTAGGTGAAGGCGATATCGCCGCGAGATGAGAGATGAAAATTACGTACCGTGGGGATGTGCGCTACTCGCTCGATCTTTCCGCTCGCAATGTCGATGGTGAACAGGGGAAACCGACCTTTCCTCGGAGCCTTGAAGAGGATTGTTCCGGCATCGGAGGACCAGATGTAGTCGTAGATCGTGTCTTCGAATCCCTCCGTCAACACTGTCACGTCTCCGCTCTTTCGATCATACAGGCTCAAGTTGAACTTGTCGGCCTCGTAGCCCTCCTGCGTCTGGCGAAAAAATGCGATGAAGCGACCGTCCGGCGAGTAGGAAGGGTGGCCGTCGTACGCCGGGTTGTCCGATGTCAGGTTCACCGTGTCTCCACCGGAAGCGGGCACCACGTAGAGGTCGGCGTTGGTGGTCCAGGACTGGGCGTCCGGGTCGTCACGGTTGCTGACGAAGCAAATCTCCGATGAGTCGGGGGAGAACGCAAAACCGGGGTTGCCGAACGCGAAGACCGGCGACTCCCAGTCTCCCGGGGTCACATCCACAGTGTCACCGGATTCCACGTCGACGACCAGAATATGGCTGCGCGTGCCGTCGTTGTAGAATGTCCAGTGGCGGTAGAGGAGCGAGTCCGCAAGATGGGCCTGGATCGGGCTCTCCTTGATGTCGTCCAGGAGCTGCTTGTTCTTTTCGTCATCGGCGCCAAACGCGGGAAAGACCCGGGAGGCGAACGCTATCTTCTTTCCGTCCGGGGACCAGGTGGGCTGATCGACGCCGGTGGAGATATTGGTGATCTGACGCGGCTCACCCCCGTCGATGGGCATTACCCAGATCTGAGATCCGTCCTTGCGCGAGGACACGAACATGAACGATCGCCCGTCGGGCGCCCACCGGGGAGTGGAATCGCCGCCCTCGAAGCGTGTCAGTTGCCGCAGACCCGATCCGTCCGCGTTTACCCTGTAGATGTCGACGTCGGACTTTCCCTTCTCGAGATCCTGAACGACCGCCGTGAACAGCACGGTCTTTCCGTCCGGGGACCACCGGGGAGATGAGATTCGCTTTATCTTGTAATACGCCTCGATATCGAAGGGCTTCTTTTTGGCGTCGACCCTGTCGTCCGGCGCCCGACGATTTCCGAACTTCCAGCCGGCGGGATCGACTTTCGGCGCGTGGCTCTCGACGTAGACCTCTCCCCTCGACTGCGGAGGATTCCCGGACGGGGTCGCCGTGGACGGACTCGCAATATCCTTCGCAGAGGTCGCGGCTGGTTGCCCGTGAACGCACGAGGCTGCGGTGCAACAAAACAATGAGAAGACCAGAAGGGTTACATCGAGGCGCATAGTCACTCCTTTGCACGATTGTATGATGCCGCCGATCTTGCGCCACGAGGCCTTGAAAAACAAGCCGGCTTGTCGGCTCGACTCGAACCCCGTTTCCGGTGCAAGATACGGCATTCGAGCCCAAGGAGCGATGAAACGGGAGCTGGACAGGTAATGAAGACGACGAAACGTGACGATTCGAGAACGCTGCGGTCGAAGCTAGGAGCCGCCTGGTCCCAGCTGCGTTACGTGCCGAAAACCGCGACCCTCGTCTGGAAAGCTTCTCGGGGTTGGACCGTGGCCTGGATCTCCATGCTCGCCGTTCAGGGGTTGCTCCCTGTGGGCACCGTGCTCCTCACTCGCCATATCGTCGACGGCGTGGTTGTCGCCATGAACGGGGGCGGCGAATGGGAGGCCATAGCTCCCCTCCTGATTCCCGCCGGGTTGATGGGCGGCCTCCTGCTCCTGACGGAAGTGCTCACGGGGTTGTCAAACCTCGCGCGTGAGCATCAGGCGGAACTCATCAAGGACCATATTGCTTCCCTCATCCACGACACCTCCACGTCGGTGGACCTGGCTTTCTACGACGCGCCCGACTATTACGATCATCTCCACCGGGCCCGAAGCGAGGCCTCATACCGGCCGCAGAAGCTGGTGGACAATACCGGCAGCTTGTTTCAGAGCGCCGTGACGCTGATCGCCATGGGAGCCGTGTTGTTTCGGTTCAGCGGGTGGATCCCGGCGATCCTGTTTCTGAGCACCGTACCCGCGCTGCACGTCGTGCTCCGTCACGCCGTTGCGCAGCACAAATGGCGCCTGCGGAACACCTCACACGAGCGTCACAGCTGGTACTACGATTGGGAGATGACCAGCGATCGGAGCGCGGCGGAGATCCGGCTGTTCGATCTCGGCGATCACTTTAAATACCTTTATAAACGGGTTCGTTCGCGGTTGCGCAGGGAAAGAATTCAGCTGGCGCGTTCCCAGAGCCTCGCGCAGATGGGCGCCTCCCTTATTGCGCTCCTCGCCACTGCGGGCTGCCTGGTATGGATGGGCTGGCGGGCGCTTGGCGGGCTCATCACGCTCGGCGAACTTGCCCTCTTCTACGTGGCCTTCCGCCAGGGTCAGATGATGATGCGTTCGCTTCTGGGAAACGTGGGAGATATTTATCGCAACATCCTGTTCCTCGGCGATCTCTACGAATTCCTGGGCCTCGAACCCACCATCCACGCTCCGGATCAACCCGTCGATATCCCCTCGCCCCTGGAACACGGCATCGACTTCAAGGACGTCACGTTCGCCTATCCGGGCGCCGAAAAGAAGGTGCTGAACAGTTTTCATATGACGATACCCGCCGGCAGGATCACCGCTATCGTGGGGCCGAACGGCTCGGGAAAGAGCACCCTCATACGACTGATGTGCCGGCTCTACGATCCGTCGCAGGGGACAGTGGAGCTGGACGGTCTCGATCTTCGGCGTTTCGATCCGCGCGCGCTTCGGCGCAAGCTCACCGTCCTTTTCCAGGAGCCAGTACACTTCAACATGGCCGCACGGCTCAACGTGGGGTTCGGAGATCTGGAAGCTGGACCGGATGCTGTTGAAAAGGCCGCTCGATCGGCGGGATCCCATGAACTCCTCTCCTCCCTTGCCGATGGTTACGACACGGTGCTCGGCAGGTGGTTCGAGGGAGGCTCCGAGCTCAGTGTCGGAGAATGGCAGCGTGTGGCTCTCGCCCGGGCGTTTCTCAGGGAGACACCCGTTGTGCTGCTGGACGAACCCACGAGCGCCATGGATTCGTGGGCCGAAACCGAGTGGATGAAACACCTTGCTCACCTGGCGGAAAGAAGGACCACTGTGATCATCACGCACCGTTTCACGACGGCCATGCGCGCGGATCTCATCCACGTGATGCACGACGGGTGTGTGGTGGAGTCGGGAAGCCACGCCGAGTTGCTCGCTCTGGACGGCCGATACAAGGAATCATGGGAAGCGCAGATGACCACCGGGGAACAATAGTGGTTTTTCGGATCAAACCGTGCTGACCGGTCTTTTCACCGCGCCCTTATGACCCCATCCCGGCCTTCCCCTGATTTAGGGGAAGGGGAAGATGATGGAGGCCAGTATTAACGGGCGCGGTCAGGATGGCCTGGTGCCGAATGTTCTCAGTGTACCGAACGGCCAAGCCCTGAGGGCTTCACTCCTCGGGCTCCCACTCGACGATGGTAGTTCGTTCCTCGTGGTGTTTTCGTTGGTTGCGAATATATGCCTTCAGCCCATCGTGGTTTTCCGGATCTACGGTCACGGCGTACACGCCGTCCGCCCATCCTCCAGAATATACGCATCGAGGTGGTGAGCTTTGACTTCGAGGAAGCCGAAAAGCGCGTGTTCGACTTCGGGTGTGGTTATGAAGTGCTCCCTTAACTTGGTGCGAAAGACCATGTGATACAGGAGGTTCGTGAACGAATGTCGCTGTTTCATGCGGATCGACTATCCGCGAAATGTTTCGTGGTCAACCGGAAAGCCCCCCGGGCTTGACCGGTAGCACCCCTGATTTTGCAGGAAAGTAGGTCATCCTGACCGCGCCCTCATAAGGGCGCGGTACGTGGGTCGGATCGTCAGTTTCTAGGAGTCACGGTTTATGTGAACACGACTGGATTCGGATGAACCACAATAGCCTTTGTTAAAGAACCCCGGTCAGGAGGGGATTCCAATTACTTCTTGTACGATTTGGCGTCCTTTATCTTGCCTTCTTTAAACATGTTCCAGTGTTCGCCGCAGAAACCTTTTCCACGCGGGAAACGATTCTTCTTGCAATCGGGAAATGCGCACTTGGGGTAATTCTTGACCACCCGTTTCTTTGGCGCGGCGGCGACCTTCTTTTTGGCTGCGGGCTTTGGACCAGGCTTGCGACCGGGTTTGCGACCGGGTTTGCGACCGGGTTTCGCCTTCTTGCCGCCCTCTTGCAATGCGATGAGTTCCTGCAATGTCGCCGACTTGATCGCCTTGACGATCTCCAGTGCAAAATTCTGCGCTGCATTGGAAATTACTTTTTCCAGTTTCTTCTTTACCATTGTAATGGTCCTCCATTTAGTCCATTGAATCAGCGGATAATAGCAAACGAAATTAGAATTACAAGAATTGTTGCATTACATAAAAGGAAAGCTATTCAATTGCGTCTGTTTTTGTCACGTAATTTGATTTATCGATAAGTTGTTGATATCGAATTATATAATGAAGCTCTAATGAGGAGGCTTCCATGGGAATTCTGAAGGACAAAATGCTTGAACCTGCAAAAAGACCTGAAATTATCAAGGATTGCTCAAGACTTGTGGATTCCGAGGTCGCGGCGAAAAGAGGTGTAGTCGGCCTGATGGTCAAGGGCGGTTACAGGGCTTTCAAGGCGATAAAATCGGGGATAGTAGAGTCTGCCGTGGATCATTTATTGGATGACTTCACGGTTGTACTCGATAAACATTACGACAAATACCTTGAAGATGAGCCTTCGAAGGTTACTTCGTTTGAAAGGTGGTCAAAGAAACGAGATGCCGTGATGGCAGACGATCTACTGTCTGTCACCGACAACATTATGGAACGCTCCAAAAAGAAAGCGTTGAAAAAGATATACCACGGCCTGCGAAAAGTGGCCCAGCGCAACGTTGCCGAAGCCATTCCCGGTGTTGGAAGATTAGTAATGAAACGTATGGATCAAGTTACTTGATGTCGGCGACTGTAATGTTCCAGACCATGGCCTGACCGGGCACCAGCCTTTTATTAATCACCGTACGTTTGTATTCGCCTTCTTCATAAACATACCGGTTCAGCGCTCCGCCCATGTCGTTTGCAACATAGAGTTCCAATTTGCCGTCACCGTCCATGTCCGCCAGATAGGCCGCGTGCTCGAACCCGCCTGAATTTGTGTCTATGCTTGCCTTTCCGTGCTCGTTGCCCTTCTTGTCGATGACCCATACGCCGGAGGAAAACGCTGCGGCGATAAGCTCGCTCGCTCCATCTCCATCAATATCCCCCGCCAACAGGAATCGACAGAAACGGTCGTCGAGTTCTACTACCTTTGTGGAAACGAATTTCGCGCCGTCCCAGTCGAATCGTTTGATCTCCACCGGCGCCTCGATCCTTCCATCCTTTCCCATTTGCGCTTCGAGCGCGGCGTAGAGCTCACCCTTGCCGTCACCGTCCATGTCCGCAACAAGGATCTCCTTGATATGGCGCTGGTCGTAGTGAACAACCTGGGATTTCTCGAATTTCTCCCCGGTCCACTCGTAGCGCAGCACTCCGCCCCCCTGGCCCTCACCGGATGAGGTGTTCGGCTGGCTCGGTGTAGAGTAGATCTCCATCTTGCCGTTCCCGTCCAGATCACCGATCTCGATCTCGTGAACGAACATGTCAGCCTGCCGATCGATCTCCTCGAACTTCCATTCGCCGTTCCTGCGCCAGGCCACGGCCACGACTCCCTGATCGTGGGTGGCTATCGCGAGATCTTTCGCCCCGTCGCCGTCGAGATCCGCGATCTCGAAGTCTCTCAGGCGGTTGTGCTTGCCTCCAAAGGTAGGATGCCACAAGGTCTTTGCCTCCCATTTGCCATCCTTCTTGTTCCACAGCTTGAGCATCGCCTCGTTGGCGCCGATGGTCAGGATCCCCTCGTCGCCGTATTGGAGAGCCTTGTGAAACACATTGGACTCCTTGTCCTCGATGGTATCCACCTTCCACTTCTTTCCATCGAAGGAGAGCACCATCATAACGGCCGCGTAGGGGACGGTGTACTTGCCATCCTCGTTGGGGGCGAACCTGGACTGGGTCACCAGCAGCGCTCTCCCGGGCACGGACGGCTTCACGGGTTTCACCTCGGGTGTTTTCGGGGCGTCTTTCTTGATCTCGATTGACTCGGCAGGTGTTTCGGCAACATCGTCGCCACCACAGGACACTACAATGACGGCCACTGCGGTCATCAGAAATAGACGGTTTTTCATGGCTTGATTCCTTATGCTAGTTCTTTGGGTGGAATGTGCACAGATCGTACCCGGAAGAGGGCAGGTCGCTCGAGTAGGGCGAGTCTTCCGTACCCATGGGGTGGGCGAGGAAGAACCTCACGAAATCCATCGTGCTCGGCAGGCCGGCAAGATCCCCGTGCTGGGACGCCGAGCTGTTGACGCAGTGGATCAAGTCGTGTCCGATGCCCGTGAGATAGGGCACGTCGTTGGTTCCGAATTGATCGAAATGAATGGTGACGATCGACAGGTTGAAGTTGTCGTTCACGCCGCCGTTGCACATGAGCTGCGAGTACCCGTTGGAGTGAGTCGGCGCCGGCCAGCTCACCTGACCCGCGAGCATTCCCAGGGTGCTCACGTTGCTTGCATTTGAGAAGTAACCTCCGGAATACGTGGCAACCGATGCGAGCACGTCGCCCCTGGTGGTGGCCAACATATCCGTCACGATACCCCCGAGGGAGAACCCCATGGAGTGAATGTGATCCCCGTCGATGCCGAAGCGGGCATCGAAGCACTCGAGCAGCTTGTCGAACAGGGCGATCTCGCCGTTGTTCGCGGGATCCACGTTGAAAACATCCCATGTCATATCCCCGATCACCATCTCGTGGCCGTTGGAGTCCGGGGAAACCCCGATAAACGGCATCTCGGAGTTGTTGTAATTGCCAGAGATCATGCTGTCGAAATCAGCTGCGCTGGTGCCGAGGCTGTGCCAGTTGAAGACAACCGCCCAGTCTCCGGATCCGTCATCCGCCGCGCCGTCCGGGATGTGGAGGATGAGGTCGTAGGCTTCATCGCCAACGGGAAATCCCGTGTTCATACCGTCCACGAGCGCCGCACACTCGGGCAAGACGTCGCCGTCTCCGTCGCTGTCTGTATCGCTGTCCGTGTCAGTGTCAGTATCGCCGTCCGAATCCGAGTCGCCGGCTCCGCTGTCGTCAGTACCGGAATTATCGTCGTCTCCGCACCCCGCGATAACGAGGCAAGCGAAGATACAGAGTATGGCAATGCTCAGTTCGGTTTTCATGGTGTCACTCTTCCTTGTTGGAACAGAATTATCAATTTCATGGTGTAGTAATAGTAACTCAAGAACGCAATACGGTTCGGTAATTCAGCGACCGATGGCACGGATCATCCGATCCAGCTCGATGCCCGGATCTTTTGAATCGTTGATGCAGCGCACAGCGCACACGTTTTTCGCCCCCGCACTCAAAACCTCGGCCAGGTTGTCGTGATCGATGCCACCGAGAACCACAGCTTAATTCAAATCTTTGGGAGATCTGCAATTCCATTGCGGATTTGTCGAGGGACAATTAATGTTCTTGTTCAGATTGTTCAATTGGTTTTACAGCAGTTGGGGGAGGCAGAATGTCCGGATCGATAAGAAAGGCGCTTCTTTTCATTCAGGCCGGCGCCCTGACCGCGCTGCTCCTTTCGCCCTCCCTCGCCAATGCCGTTGAGGGCGAGTTGGAGAATGTTGAAGAGAATGTTGAAGAGAATGTGGAGGACAAGTTGTGGGCAGCGGCCCTCTCCCTCGACCGGCAGGGCGAGGCGGTACGGGCGATAGAAGCTTATAACAAGCTCGTCGACCGGTTTCCCGACAGCGAGCGCGTCTCCACCGCGCTGGAGCGGATCTCGGCCCTTAGGGCGGAGGTAACCGCCGCCGAGCGGGAGCGTATCGCCTCGGCGTCGAACCGATATCTTTGCGCATCCCCTTTCACGTTCCCGAGCGCACGCAACGGACATCGCGGTCGTTGATGACAATGAGGACGTTCACGCCGCCGCTGCTGAAGTAGGCGACCCACGCGCTGTTGGAATCGTACGACGACGACGACCAATACCAATCGGTATCCGAACCGAATAGTGCGCTGCATGTCCCGCTCTCTTCGCATAAATTGCAGAAACCCGATCCTCCACCGGCAACGTCACTGTCGCAGTCGCCCAGAAGCTCGATGAAGTCGTCCCGACTCGGCAGGTGCCAGTCGGTGTGCCCGGCGAGGTCGAGGTCGTCGCAGTAGTCTATAGCCCCCTGCCACTTGTAGGTTCCGCTCGCTCTTGGATTCTGCCAGCACAGTCCGGTCGACTGGTCGTATCTACCGCCCTCGCAGTCGAGCGTATCGCTGCCCGAGTCGGTGTCCGTATCGCTGTCCGAGTCGCTGTCCGAGTCGGCGTCCGTGTCGGTGTCGGTATCCGAGTCGCTGTCCGAGTCGCCGGCTCCGCCGTCGCCGGGATCGGAATAATCGTCGCCACATCCCGCGATGACGAAACAAGCGAAGATACGGAGTATTGAAATACTCAGTTCGGTTTTCATTGTGCCTCGTTTTCCAGTTTCGAAAACAAAATCGTCAGATTCATTGTGTAGTAATAGTAACTCAAGAACGCAATACGGTCCGGTAATTCAGCGACCGATGGCACGGATCATCCGGTCCAGCTCGGCGCCCGGATCTTTTGAATCGTTGATGCAGCGCACGGCGCACACGTTTCGCGCCCCCGCACTCAGAACCTCGGCCAGGTTGTCGTGGTCGATGCCGCCGAGAACCACGGCGGGGACCGTGGCGATGGAGAGCATCTCCGTCATGCCGCCCAGGCCGATCACGGGATCGGGGTTCTTTTTGGTGGGGGTGGCGTGGACAGGGCCTACTCCGATGTAGTTGGGTCCAAGGGCGCATGCCGCTTTGGTCTGGGCCGGGTTGTGGGTGGAGAGCCCTATGACCGCGTCGGGGCCGACGATCTTTCGCGCCTCGTCGTAGGGCATATCGTCCTGTCCAAGATGAACACCGCACGCGCCTACCTCGCGGGCAATCTCCGGGTAGTCGTTGACGATGAAGGTTATGCCTTCGCGCACGATGCGCCGGATCTTGACGGCCATGGACAG
>JAUVDV010000165.1 GCA_030595125.1 Deltaproteobacteria bacterium | reverse complement strand
CTAATGATTGATCGCATCTTTTTTGCTACTTATTACAGCGTTGGCCAGTGTCCATCCTCGTTCAATTGAAAGTAACTCGTCAAAACCTCGTCGCAGGACGAGCCATCCTGGTGGCCCGTTGTTTTTGATGTGCCCCCCTAGCGCAGCTATTTCATAGAGCACGTATGATACCGTCATTTCCCCGAGAATTTTGCGCTTTTTTTCCTTGGCGAGTTCAGTTAGCAGCATGAGTTGCGTTGAGTTGAGGACTTTTTTCCCTGGTGCATCAGGCTCGTTTTGGGCCATCCATCTGACCAAGAGCATGCGCCAGGCAACGGCTGTTTCGATTGCCAACAGGATGAGCAGTGTATGGCTGCTTTCGAGTTGATGTTCCTGGTAGCGGCAGCCAGTTTTGAGGGCCTTGAAAAACTCCTCGATGATCCAGCGCCGGCGGTACGCATCCACGATTGCTGCCACTTGTTCTTTTGTGTCGATTGGTTCTGTCGTCACCAATCGCCAGACAATGGGTTCTTCATCTGCTGGAGGTCGACTCTCCCTGACCTCGACAAAATTCAACCGGAGCGACGGTGGCAGGTGAGTGGGTGCGCCATTGCCAATAAAGACATCCTGACTCGTTGCGCGCACCTCGAGGTGGGCCTGGCGACTGGCACGAGGTGGAAAAGACCTATTTAAGGCGCCACTTCTATTTTTGCCACGGGCGGACAATATAACCTCTCGGTCAAAATAGAATGAAGAATTAGAGAGCGTCTCAAAAAGCTTGGGTATGGTAGGTGCCGCGCGTCCCGGCTCTCGTCTTCGATCGTGGCTCAAACGAATTACAAAGCGCTGTGCATTCTCCAAAAGAAAAGCGAAAAGTTCGTATGAGTCACCCTCGCGATCCATAAGGTGGATGGCCTCAGTCTTGTTGAATAGTAGCTCACCTGCCAGTAGTGACGAATTAATCCAACGCAAGGATTCTCGCTCCGGATCAGATTGGGACTCCTGTTGTCGACGATGCCCCTTGGACTTGCCTTGGCGATGCCAAGCATACAATCCGAGTGTCCCCAGTGGCTCACCCGTAGGTGAAACGCAAATCGAAAAATGACTCAGGAATCCTTGGGAATTGTGACTTTGTAACCATCCGAGTCCCTCACGGTGTTTTTCGCCACCAAACTTGAACTTTGTTGTGTCGTGTACGACGTACACGTACGGATGAGTTCTCGCTCGTTCAACAGTACATTGCACATGGGCATCCAGGACCGCCTCCGAAGAAACCCGGTCGTTCTCGATAAAACGATACGTTCCTTCGAGGGCCGCCGACGAGCCTGCTTGCACTGGAAGAGAGGCGCTAGGCGCTTTCTCAGCCGCGTCGACGATGCACATCAGCCGCTTCTTAAGCCGCTCGTCTCCCAATATTGAGTTTGAGAATTCGGTCGACAATGGAGCTAAACGTGTTGGTTTCATTACCATCTTTGATCATGACTTGCCCCCGCAGGCAAGTTAGTAAAAAAGATGTGATAGATCTTCAGATCTATGTATGCGCCCTTAAATTTCGTGATCATCTTTACCCACCTCCATCTATCGGAGTGATCATATCATTATTTCTCAAAGCCCGTGAAATCTGCGAAAAGGTATTCATGAACCACGGTATCCTGCTCGACATTGATCCGGTCGCACTGGAGATAGGCCGTTTCCAGCTTCGATGGTACGGCCTGATGTTCATGCTGATGTTCTGGGCCGGTTTCTTCTTCTGGCGTCACTACTTGCTTCGCGGGGGTCACACCCTGGAGACGGCCGTCAAGATCCTGCCCTGGTTCATGGGCGGTCTCCTGGTCGGCGCGAGACTCGGCCACGTCCTCTTCTACGAACCGGCGCGCTTCTTTGCGGACCCCGTACAGATCCTCTACTTCTGGAAAGGCGGACTCGCCAGCCACGGCGCGGTCATCGGCCTGCTGCTGGGCATCTTCGGCTACACCCGCGTGCAAAAGATGCGATACCTGGACATCCTGGACCGGTTCTCTCCATCCTTCGCAATTGCCGCGGCTCTCGTGCGCTTAGGGAACTTCTTCAACTCCGAGATCGTCGGCAGGGAAACCGACCTCCCCTGGGCCGTCCGTTTCATGAGATACGACGGCGGCAAGATCGCGCGCCATCCCACACAGATCTACGAGTTTCTCCTGGGGATAGGCGTCCTCGTGCTGCTCATCATAATCGATCGCCGGGCCGGCAAGGAGCAACACCCCGTGGGTCTCATCGCGGGCATGGGCGCCGTGGCCTACTTCGGCGGGAGGTTCTTCATCGAGTTCGCCAAGGAGTACCAGGGGGTCGACACAGGATGGTCTCTCACCATGGGCCAGTGGCTGTGCATTCCGTTCTTCCTCACCGGCCTGGCAATTCTTCAATATTCGCGAAGGAACAATAACAATGAAAACACTGAATCGTAATTTGCGCACAGCCTGGATAGCCGCCGTCGCGGTCTGTCTTCTCGCTTCGTGCGGAGCGCCGCCCCTGGATGTTGCCGACAAGACCGTCATCGGCGAGGCCCTGCACATCGGCCCAAAAGCTCCCCTGATCCAAAGAAGCGTCCTCATGGGCAACCCGGACCGGGCCGCTCCGAGGTTGAGCCCCGACGGTGAGAGCCTCAGTTTTCTCGCGCCGGTGAACGGCGTGCTGAACGTGTGGGTCGGTCCGGCGAACGATCCGGCCGCAGCTAAGCCGGTAACGAAAGACACTGTCCGGGGTATCAGGAAATACTTCTGGTCATACCTCGAAGACCGCATCGTCTACCTGCAGGACCTGGCCGGCGACGAGAACTGGCACGTCTACCTGGTAGACCTGACAAAAAGCGAAACCACGGATCTCACACCCATCGAGGGCGTACACGCGAGGATCGACGGCGTCAGCCACAAGATCCCCGAGGAGATCCTGGTGGGGCTCAACGATCGAGATCCAAAACTGCACGATATCTGGAGGCTGAACCTCGTCACCGGCAAGAAGAAGCTCGTCGAGAAAAACACGGGCTACGCGGGCTTTGTGACCGACGACGACTACAACGTACGGTTTGCAATCAAGATGACGGAAGACGGCGGCAGCGAACTCTTCGAGTCCGTGAAAAAAAACAAATGGAAGTCGTTCCTGAAGATCGGCATGGAGGACGCGCTCACCACCACGCCCATCGATTTCGACAAGTCCGGCAGGGTTCTGTACATGCTCGACAGTCGCGACAGAAACACCGCCGCGTTCGTCACCATCAACCTGGACTCCGGTGAGAAAAAGATCATCGCCGAAGATCCCAGAGCCGACTTGAGCGGCCTGATGATCCACCCCACCGAGAAGACCGTCGAGGCGGCGGAGTTCACATACGCCCGCAAGGAACGCAAGATCATCGATCAATCCGTCGCCGGGGACTTCGATGCCCTGGAGAAAGTTCACTCAGGGGACATCGCCGTGGCGAGTCGTACCCTGGACGACCGGCAATGGATCGTCGCCTTCGTGGAAGACGCGGGCCCCATCCGCTACTACCGCTGGGATCGCGATGCGATGGAGGCTCAGTTCCTCTTCACCAACCGAACGGCGCTGGAGGACGCCGAACTCGTATCCATGCGCCCCGAGCTCATAGAGTCCCGGGACGGCCTCACCCTGGTCAACTATCTCTCGTTGCCTGCCGGCAGCGACTCGAACGGGGACGGCCGACCGGACAAACCGTTGCCCATGATAATTCGCGTACACGGTGGCCCCTGGGCCAGGGTCTCCTGGGGTTACGACGCTCATCACCAGTGGCTCGTCAATCGCGGATACGCGGTTCTGAGCGTGAATTTTCGATCATCCACCGGGTTCGGCAAGGAGTTCATCAACGCCGGCAACATGGAGTGGGCCGGCAAGATGCACGACGATCTCATCGACTCGGTCAACTGGGCGATTGCGCAGAATATCGCCGATCCTAAAAAGATCGCCACGTTCGGCGGAAGCTACGGAGGATACGCCACGCTGGTTGCGCTCACGTTCACCCCCGACGTCTTCGCGGGCGGCGTGGACATCGTTGGTCCATCCAATCTGGTCACCCTGCTGGAGACGATCCCGCCCTACTGGGCTCCGATGATCGAGCTCTTCACCAAACGAGTCGGCGATCATCGCACAAAGGACGGAAAGGCGTTCCTCGAAGAGCGCTCACCCCTCACCCACGTTGACCGCATCTCAAGGCCGCTGCTCATCGCCCAGGGCGCAAACGACCCCCGTGTGAAGCAGTCCGAGTCCGACCAGATCGTCGACGCGATGAAGAAGAAGAACATCCCCGTGACCTACGTGCTCTACCCCGACGAGGGACACGGCTTCGCCCGGCATCCCAACCGGCTTTCGTTCTACGCGGTCACCGAGGCCTTCCTGGCCGGTTTGCTCGGAGGACGCGCGCAGCCCATCGGCGATGACTTTGTGGACTCATCCATCACCGTCCCACAGGGCGCCGACGATATCACGGGCCTGAAAGAAGCCCTCGCAGGCAAGTAGGCGACAGAAATTTTCATGGCACGGATCATCACCACTACCATTCTGGCCTTGTCGTTGCTGTCGTGTGCGGATCAGCCGCCAGAAGAAAATATCGCGCCGACGCCCATGGCAATGCAGGCCCCTGTTCCTGTTCCTGATACTGTTCCGCAACCCGAGCAAAAGGTGGATGCCGGATCCGGCAAACCCATGCTCCTGGAATTCACTCGGGACCACTGCATGCCCTGCGTCGTCATGGCTCCCTGGGTGGCCGAGTTGAGGAAGCAGCACGGCAAACTTGTCGATATCAACGAGATAAACATCGACCGGCCGGGGAACAAGGAGCTGGGCATCTACTTCAAGGTGGCGAAAATACCGACCCAGGTATACGTGGACGCGGGCGGCGTGGTGATCTCCCGCCACGTGGGAATAGCAACAAAGGCCAAGATGGAGGCCTCATTGAAAAAACACGGGTTCCTGGATAAGAAAAGATGAATGAACCGGATCGAGCCGTTATC
>JAUVDV010000047.1 GCA_030595125.1 Deltaproteobacteria bacterium | reverse complement strand
ACAGCACCTCCGAGAACGAGCGCCTGCTCGCTCCTTAGGTCAAGCAGGTCATCATCGGTGTGCTGTCGCAAATTTTCGGCAAAAGGCACGTCGACCACCAGCCGTTCTCGCGTGGTCTTTCAAACCGGTCGGTGCTCTAGGGGGTCCTGTGGATACCGCAGCGGTAATGGTTGGCGGTCATGGAGGCGCTCTGGCTCGTGGCCGAAATCACCAGGTAGTAGGTGGCGCTCGCGGTCACTGTGATCGCCGCCATGGAGGCGCCGGTGACGCTGCTCCACAAAATGGTGTCGTAGCCGCTCTCGGTTTCCGTCTGAATCAGAGTATCCGAGGCATTATGGATGGCGAAGGTCGCTCCCACGAGGCCGGAGCCGTTGCTGGCCGCGCCGCATGCCAGGGCGATCTCCTCGCCGGCCACTGCGCTGAACGACCAGTAGTCCACGTCCGTGGCCGCGGGATCGATGGTACCCATCAAGAAGCCGGAGTAGCCGCCGGAGGTGTTGGCAGCGAAGGTTGTTGTGCTGGCGGTGCCCGCGGTGTCGTTTGTTTCGACCTCCCCGGTGTTGTCGCTGGTCTGGTTAATGATCTCGAGCACGTAGAAATCGTTGGCGCCCGGGGTCCAGCCGGTGCCGCCCTCGAAGTGCACGGCGACCTGGGTGCCGCCTGCCATGGGCACGTTGGCGTCCGGAGGATTGTTGGGGGCTACCCAGTCCGAGCCGTCGAAGCTGACGTCGAGGGTGGAAATCACGTTGCCGCTCATGTCGGTGAGCGTGAACATGCCGTCGGTCAGCGTGGAGCCGTGACCCTGCACGCCGGCGGCGCCTGCGCCGAAGGGCTTGTAGAAACCTATGGAGGTGGCGACAGCAGAAACCGGAAGTGTGTATGTGAAGACGTCCACGTCGGTGGCGCCGCTCAGGTCGCCGTAGGCGCGGCCGAAGGTGGCGTTGCTGGATCCGAGGACCATGGTCATGGTGTTGGCAGAGCCGATGGTGTCGTTGGTCTCGGTTTCCGGGTTGAGCAAATTGGTGGTCCAGCCGACCTGGGCCGGGTCCATGAGCAGGGCGGCTATGCTGTAGTTCCAGTCGGTGGTAGTGCCGGTGGTCTGACCGGCCCAGTTCTCCCAACCTTCGATGGCCACACAGTAGGTGCCGGCGGCCGGCGCGCGGTAGATGAGCTCACTGTCCATGTCCACGCGCGGAATCTGGTCGTCGGCGGTGGCCAGGAGGGTGGTTCCGTCCTCGTTCCAGAGAGTGATAACGGGATCGAGTAGCTGTGGAGTGCCGTCACCATCGTGGATGTCGGTGAAGATCTGAACGAAATCCCCAGCAGCGAGCGTGATTGAGTAGTAGTCGATCTCGTCGGGTGTGGCCAGATTGGAGTCGACGAAGGTTCCCGCCGTGTCCATGGGAGTGGCTAGTTCGCACTCGGTGGGGACAGCAGTATCGGTGTCAGTGTCCGAATCAGTATCGGAATCGGTATCGGAATCAGTGTCCGAATCAGTATCGGAATCGGTATCGGAATCAGTATCGGAATCAGTGTCGGAATCGGAGTCGGAATCGGAGTCGCTGTCGGAAGCGCCATCGCCGCTACTGGAGCAGCCGATCAAGCCGCCGTTCAGGACAAGACACATGGCCAATAAAACAAACCGGAAATACTTCATAACATTATCCTCCTTGGTATCTGTTGATCGGTAAAGATATCAAAAGATTTTAGCCTTCAGAAAAGGGAGACTCAAGCCGACTGATTCAGCTCATAATGAGGTGTGATTGTTGAAAGTTCGAAAGGCCCGGGTGGTTGCGTCATGGGATGCCCCTGTGGATGGCGCAGCGGTAATGGTTGGCGGTCATGGCGGCGCTCTGGCTCGCGGCTGAAATTACCAGGTAGTAGGTGGCGTTCGCGGATACTGAGATGGGAGGCATGGAGGCGCCGGTGGCGCTGCTCCACAGAATGCTGTCGTAGCCGCTCTCGGTCTCCTCCTGAATCAGCGTATCGGAGGCATTGTGGATGGCGAAGGTTGCGTCCACGAGGCCGGAGCCGTTGCTTGCAGCGCCGCATGCCAGGGCGATCTCCTCGCCTGCCAGCGCATCGAACTCCCAGTAGTCAACGTCCGTGCCCGCGGGATCGATGGCGCCCATCACGAAGCCTGACTCGCCGCCGGAGGTGTTGGCGGCGAAGGTTGTCGTGCTGGCGGTGCCTGCGGTGTCGTTTGTCTCGACCTCCCCGGTGTTGTCGCTGGTTTGGTTAATGATCTCGAGCACGTAGAAATCGTTGGCGCCCGGGGTCCAGCCGGTGCCGCCCTCGAAGTGCACGGCGACCTGGGTGCCGCCGGCCATGGGCACGTTGGCGTCCGGAGGATTGTTGGGGGTTACCCAGTCCGCGCCGTCGAAGCTGACGTCGAGGGTGGAAATCACGTTGCCGCTCATGTCGGTGAGCGTGAACATGCCGTCGGTCAGCGTGGAGCCGTGACCCTGCACGCCGCCGCCGCCGGAAGAGCCGGCGCCGAAGGGCTTGTAGAAACCGATGGAGGTCGCTACGGCTTCCGTCGGAAGCGTGTACGTGAAGACGTCCACGTCGGTGGCGCCGCTCAGGTCACCGTAGGCGCGGCCGTAGGTGGTGTTGCTGCTGCCGACGGCCATGGAGGTCATGTCGTTGGCATCGGCGATGGTGTCGTTGGTCTCGGCTTCCGGGTGGAGGAAATCGGAGGACCAGCCGATCTGTGACGGGTCCATGAGCAAGGCGGCCATGGCATAGTGCCAGTTCGTGGTGAGGCCGGCGGTCTGACCGCTCCAGTGCTCCCAACCTTCGATGGCCACACAGTAGGTGCCGGCGGTCGGCGCGTGGTAGATAAGCTCACTGTCCATATCCAGACGCGGAATCTGGTCGTCGGCGGTGGCCAGGAGGGCGGTTCCGTCCGCGTTCCAGAGGGTGATGACAGGATCGAGCAGGCTCAGGGTGCCGTCGCCGTTGTGGATGTCGGTAAAGATCTGAACGAAATCCCCTGCGGCGAGCGTGATTGAATAATGGTTGATGTCGTCGATCTGCTCCAGCATGCCCTGGACGAAGGTGGCGGCCGTGTCCATGGGAATGGCATAGTCGCAGCCGTTGACATCGGTATCCGTGTCGGTGTCGGAATCCGTGTCGCTATCCGTGTCGGCGTCGGCGTCGGTGTCGGTGTCCGTGTCCGTATCGGAGTCAGACGCGCCTTCATCCGGATTAACTACGTCTATATCCTGCACTGACCAGCACCCGGCCAGGGAGACACTGGCCAAAAAAAAAGGAATCAAGAATTGATACTTCATCAGAATTTCTCCTCGATGCCTGTTGAGCAACAATGATACCACGATTTCGCCCTTCAGGAAGGGGAGGGCGAGGCCGCCTGATTCAGTATCTAATAAGGTGTGACTGTTGAAAGTTAGAAAGGCTTGGGCGGACTATTCCGGGATGCCCCTGTGGATGCCGCAGCGGTAATGGTTGGCGGACATGTCGCCGCTCTGGCTCGCAGCCGAAACCACCAGGTAGTAGGTGGCGTTCGCGGTCACGTCGATGGGCGGCATGGAGGCGCCGGAGGTGCTGCTCCAAAGAATGCTGTTGTAGCCGCTCTCGGTCTCCGATTGAAGCTCTGTATCGGCGGCATTATGAATAGCGAAGGTTGCGTCCACGAGGCCGGAACCGTTGCTTGCAGCGCCGCATGCCAGGGTGATCTCCTCACCGGCCAGAGCGTCGAACTCCCAGTAGTCAACGTCAGTGCCCGCGACATCGACGGTGCCCATGATGAAGCCGGACTCGCCGCCGGAGGTATTGGCAGCGAAGGTCGTTGTGCTGGCGGTGCCCGTGACCTCGTTTGGCTCGACCTCCATGGTGTTGTCGCTGGTCTGGTTATAGACATCGGCTACGTAGAAATCGTTGGTGCCCGGGGTCCAGTCGGTGCCGCCCTCGAAGTGCACGAAGACCTCGGTGCCGCCGGCCAGGGGTATGTTGGCGTCCGGTGGACTATTGGGGGGTGCCCAGTCCGCGCCATCGAAGCTGAAGTCGAGGGTGGAAATCACGTCGCCGGCCGCGTTGGTGAGCGTGACCATGCCGTTTGTCAGCGTGGAGCCATGGCCCTGCACACCTGCGGAGCCGGCGCCGAAGGGCTTGTAGAAACTGATGGAGGTCGCGACAGCCGCAGCAGGAAGTGTGTAGCTGAAGACGTCTACGTCGGTGTCGCCGCTGAGGTCACCGTAAGCGCGGCCGTAGTTGGCGTCAGCTGTGCCTGCGGCCATGGTCATGGCGTTGGCCTCGGCGATGGTGTCGTTGGTCTCTGCCTCCGGGTTGAGGAGATCTTCCTTCCAGCCGGCCTGGGCCGGGTCCATGAGCAGGGCGGCCATGTTGTACTGCCAGTCGGTGTTGACGCCGGTGTCACCGCTCCAGTTCCCAAAACCTTCGATGGCCACGCAGTAGGTGCCGGCGGACGGTGCGCGGTAGATCATCTCGCTGTCCATGTCCACGCGCGGAATCTGGTCGTCGGCGGAGGCCAGGAGGGTGGCTCCGTCCTCGGACCAGAGGGTGATGACAGGATCGAGCAGGTCCGTGCTATCGTTGTCGGCGTGGATGTCGGTGTAGAGCTGAACGAAATCCCCGGCGGCGAGCGTGATTGAAAAGTAGTCGATGTCGTCCGGCTGCTCCAGCATGCCCTGGACGAAGGTTCCCGCCGTGTCCATTGGAACGGCATCGTCGCATCCGGTACTGATATCGGTATCTGTCTCGGTATCGGTATCGGTGTCGGTATCCGTGTCGCTGTCAGTGTCGGTGTCCGTGTCGGTAGAGCCGTCGGGACCCGCATCGGCGTCGCTGGTGCTGTCGTCGCAACCCGTTGCTACGGCGAGGGCCAGAACGCACAAGACCAATAATTTCCAAAGTTTCATTTCTCAAGTCCTTTCTGTTGGGAAGGTCGGATGAACACTTCTCCAATGCCATTTATTCAATCAAGAATGTTTGTCTGTAAAACATCTTTTACCAAAAAAAAAAAAATAAGCCAGCCAATCGATTTTCATAATTGTTGTTTTGAGCTCACATCGCCACGCTAGCCGGCGTCCGGTCCGCCGTCCACTTCTGTGTCGGTGTCCGTGTCGGTGTCCGTGTCGGTGTCAGTATCCGTGTCAGTATCAGTGTCGGTGTCAGTATCAGTGTCGGTGTCAGTACCGGTGTCCGTATCCGTATCGGAATCTGTATCGGAATCCGTATCGGAATCCGTGTCGGCATCGGAATCGGAATCGGCATCCGTGTCTCCGTCGGAGTCAACATCGCCACTGTGGTCCGGCGGCGGGCTGATAGGCCCGGTATTGCACCGCAACAGCAACATGAAGAAAAGTGAAACGATGGTTAAGGTAAGTATCAAGCGCGCCATGACCAGGCCTCCATGTTAATGGCGAAAGGGGCAACTCATAATGGTGTAAATAAAGTTGATCCTTATTAACATGGTACTACAAAAATCAACAATGCGATGTTTTCTTGTCGGCGTGGAGCACACGCGGGTTTTTGCTACTCGCCGATCAGGTGCAGCACCACGCGTCTTCGATGTGGTCTTGCCCGGTGTTCGTAGACATAAATGCCCTGCCAGGTTCCGAGCGCCAGATTAGCCCCGGTGACGGGGATCGATAGCTGTACGTCCGTCAGGGCGCACCGGATGTGAGCGGGCATATCGTCCCGGCCTTCTGCGGTGTGCGAATAGTGATCGGGATTCTCCGGAACGGTCCTTTTAAAAAACGATTCCAGGTCCGTCAGAACGTCCGGGTCGGCGTTCTCCGAAATCGTCAGCGAGGCGGAGGTGTGACGAATAAAGACGGTGAGCAGTCCGGTGGAAATGGTTTGTTCGCGCAGCCACCCCTCTATTCGGGAGGTTATGTCGATGAGTCCATTTCCGTCAGTGTGAATGTCAAGCGAACCCTGAGACTGTTTCATGCGCGGATTCCTTCCCGTCAAGTCACATGGAAATCGCTTTTGTAAAGCTGTCGATGGCCACCTTGTCGCCCACGACCAACAGCACCTCTCCCTTGATGAGCTTGCGGTTCGGCTCCGGCGAAATACGCTCCACGCCCTCGGGTGTGTTGCGTCGTATCCCGACCACGTTCAACCCGGCGGTCGCCCGCAAATCCAGCTCACGCAAGGTCCTGCCGTTCAGGAAGTCGGTCACCTTGACAGACATGACCGTGTGACCCTCCGGCAACTCCACGAACCTCGCCTCCTCGGGGCGGCCGTCCGGTACGAAATCCATTCCGAAGCCGCCATCCTTGAGAATCTCGTGCTCGAAAAATACGAGCACGTCGTGTCGCGTGATGCTCCCGACCAGGCGCTGTTCGCTGTTCAGTACGGGGATCATCTCCGTGTCGAGGCGTGAGAGGTGTGCCATGGCCACGTCGAGTGTGTCGTCGAGGGACACGGTCGTCACCGGAGATTTCATCACGTCTGCGGCTACCAGCATGGCATCCTCCATGCCAGTCTCGCCGAAGATGACCTTCAGGCGACGCAGGGTGATCACGCCCAGTAGTTGATCCTTTTCGTCCACCACGTACTGGTGGGCCATCGTGCCGTCCAGGGTTTTTCGCATGACCTGACTCATGGGTGTGCCGGGGAGCATCGTCTCGGGGAACGGGCGCAGGAGCCGGCGAACTTTGGTGACGCGCATGAGCTCGGACTCCGTGGATCCCCGCAGGCGTACGCCCTGCTTGAGGAGCTTGATCGTATAAATGGAGGGGGAGAACAAGCGCGAGGCCAGGACCGTGGCAATGATGCACGCGAACATGAGCGGCAGGATGATTGTGTAGTTGCTGGTGAGCTCGAACAGGATGAGTATCGCTGTGATCGGCGCGTGGGTGGTCGCGGCAACGACCGCCCCCATCCCCACGAGAGCAAACGCGCCTGCGTGGGCGGTCTGACCGGGGAACGCCATTTCCACCAGCAGTCCGAAGGCGCCCCCTAAGCTCGCGCCGAGAAACAGGGAGGGCGCGAAGATACCGCCCGAGCCGCCCGATCCCAGGGACGTCCCGGTGGCCAGAATTTTCACGAGCACCAGTGCCGCGAACACCCAGATGACCCCCCCTCCCTGCAGAGAAAGGTTGATGCTCTCGTAGCCGACGCCGAGCACATGCGGAAACATCAACGCGATGCCGCCGACAATGGCGCCTCCGACGGCGGCCGAGATCCATCCGGGGATGGGTACCTTCTCCCAGAGATCTTCCAGTAACCCCACGCCTCTTGTAAACGACAAGGCCACCAGCCCCGCCAACACGCCGAGCACAATGTAGAGGGGGAGCTCGATCATCGGATTGACCAGAGTGTACTCCGGGACGTTGAGGAACGCCGGCTCGTTGCCGAACATCATGCGCGCCACGATGGTGCCCATTACAGAAGCCACCACCAGGGGGCTGAAGATGCTGATGGAAGCCGAGCCGATGATCACCTCGATCGCGAGGAACACACCGGCGATGGGGGCGTTGAAAGTGGCGGCCATCCCCGCTGCGGCGCCGCACCCGAGCATCACCACCAGACGTTTACCTTCGAAACCGAGAAGCTGCCCGAGGGTCGAGCCCAACCCGGATCCGATCTGCACGATGGGACCCTCGCGGCCCACCGATCCGCCGGAACCGATTGTCACCGCCGACGCCAGGATCTTGACCACCATCACCCGCGCGCGTATTCGGCCGCCCCTGTTTGCGACGGCGTTCATCACCTCGGGCACCCCGTGGCCCTTTGCCTCGCGGGCCAGAAAATAAACCAGCGGTCCGGCGATCAATCCGCCGGCGGCGGGGGGGATGACCTTGTAGTACCAGGGCAAGGCTTCGAGTATCTCGATAGACGTTCCCATGGGAAAGAAGAAATCGTTGAATGTGGTGATGAGCCACCGGAACAGCACCGCGCCGAAACCACCCATCACGCCCACGATGGCGGCGAGCAACAGCAGGTACACGTTTTCCCCGAGCAGGCGCTCGAGCCTGTGACTCACGGAGATCATTCTGGGTAAACGTAGCTCTACCAAGCAATTTCTCCCAAAGCGGGTTTCACCCGTTGCAGGGGCTTCTTATATGGATGTTGATGAATGAATACAAGGTGGCTTGTGCATTGTGATGACTGTCATGTACCGCGCACACAGTTCTGTGTTGTAGTTCACGTCATGATCGATGCGTTCGACCGGTTCAAGGAGCAGGTGATCCAGGCGATGAGGGCCGATAGGGTTGTCCTCGATCGACCAGATCTCACCAGGTCCGCCGTTCTTTTGCCCATCATCGATCGGGGCGGGGAACCACACCTGATCCTGACTCGGCGCACCATGACCGTGGCCGCGCACAAGGGCCAGGTAGCTCTCCCCGGCGGCGTCGTCGAGCCCGAAGACCGAGACATTGCCGAAACGGCGCTGCGCGAAGCGATGGAGGAAATCGGCCTGGAGCCCAATCTGGTGGAGGTGGTTGGCCTGCTGGACGACAGCGTGACGACTACAGGGTATGTCATCACCCCCGTTGTGGGATTCGCCTCGGGGGAGGCCGAGCTGGTCCCGGATTCCGCCGAGGTCGCCGAGGTGTTCGAGGCGTCTTTCTCAACTCTTCTCAACCCCGCCAACCACATGATGCAGGTGCTGGAGCACAAGGGAGTCAGCTTCAAAGACCATCGCTATTTCGTGGGCGACTATGTCATCTGGGGCGCCACCGGACGGATCATCAGCGGCTTTCTATCCCTGTTGCGCAGATAACCAACCGATCATATAAAACCACTGCGTTGACCCCAACCCCATCCTGGAGGACCGTCGGATGCGAAAAGATTGGATAAAGGGAAGAACTGGCGAGGTCGTCACTCAAATGCACTACGCCCGTGCCGGGGAGATCACCGGCGAGATGGCCCGCGTGGCGCAACGAGAGAAAATCGATCCCGAGCTGGTGCGTGACGAGATTGCACGCGGAAGACTGGTCATCCCCGCCAATATCCACCACGACACCCTCGATCCCCAGGGAATAGGGGACGCGGTCACCTGCAAGATAAACGCGAACATCGGCGGATCCCCGGTGAGGTCCAGCGCGGACGAGGAACTACAGAAGCTACGCCTCTGCCTGGCACTGGGATCGGACGCGGTGATGGATCTATCCGTGGGCCCGTACATCGTGGATATCAGAAAGACATTGCTCGACAACTGTTCGGCGCCGCTGGGAACGGTCCCCATCTACGAGGCGATAGAGCGCGTGGACGAGCCCGAAAATCTTACGCCGGACATCCTATTTGGAGTCATCGAGGAACAGGCGGAACAGGGCGTCGACTTCATGACCGTCCACTGCGGTTTGCTTCGGGAACACGTTCCCATGGCCACAGAGCGCCTGGCGGGAATAGTCAGCCGCGGGGGATCCCTTTCCGCGCTGTGGATGATCCACCACGATCGGGAGAACCTTCTGTACACGGAGTTCGACCGACTCCTGGATATCTGTCGGCGTCATGATGTGACGCTCAGCCTGGGAGACGGACTACGACCCGGTTGTCTGGCGGATGCCAGCGACGAGGCCCAGTTCGCCGAGCTGAAGACCCTGGGCAAGCTCGTCAAGCGCTGCCACGACGCCGAGGTGCAGGTCATGGTTGAGGGGCCCGGCCACGTTCCATTCGATCAGATCGCCATGAATATGCAAAAGGAGCGCGAATGGTGCCACGAGGCGCCGTTCTACATCCTGGGGCCCATCGTGACCGACATTGCGCCAGGTTACGATCACATCACGTCGGCAATAGGGGCTACCATGGGAGCGTTCAGCGGCGCGTCTATGCTGTGCTACGTGACCCCGCGTGAGCATCTGGGTCTGCCTGATCTGGAGGACGTACGCCAGGGGGTTGTGGCGTACAAGATTGCCGCCCACGCGGCGGACATAGCCAGGCATCGGCCCGGGGCCAGGGACCGGGATGACGAGCTCTCCAGGGCGAGGGCCGCCTTCGACTGGAACCGGGTATTCGAGCTGTCGATGGATCCTCAGAGGGCCCGGATGATGCACTCCGAGTCCCACGTTCGCCCCGAGGACATCAAGGCCGACTACTGCTCAATGTGCGGTCCCAAACACTGCGCCTTGAAGGTGACCCGGGTCGTCAAGGACAAGCTCTAGGTGTTGCTCAATCGCAAGACCCTGTCCGAGATCATTGTCGGCAACCACAAGGTCATCGGCTTCTGGGGGGCTCCTCCCAGACAAGATCTGGAGAAAGCATCCAAACGTTTCGACGGCGCGACCTTCTTTGATCTTGACGTGTTTTATGACGCAAAAAAAAGCGGCGCGGTGCCGGATGCATTTTGCCACATCATTCGTAACTGCGTCGACAACGCAATCGTTCTGGGAGACAGGCTACACTGCGTGGTCGCGGCCACCGGGCCGGAGAAATGCGACGCGGGCAGGTTCGCCGCGAGGCTTGTGGAGGAGGTTACCGGCGTTGAGGTTGTCGTCACCGTGAACGAGAGTCGCAATGATCCCGACGCCCCGTTGCTTTGCGAGTCGAGGGGTTCTCTGAAAAAGAGGATCATCCGCACGATGGAAGCCATCATCGAGCCGCTCACTTCTGACGAGCAACATCAAGCGACAGCCGATCGATGCGAGCCCACTCACGGCTTTTGGGGAACGCCGCCTCACCCTATCGAGGTGCTCGATCTCTTTTTGCAAACCACACACGTCTTCGGCTGGACCCGCTGCGTGGAACAGGGGCGCCCGGCTGATCTGGATCTGGAGACAGCAGTTCCCGATGGCCTTCCCATCGTCTTTTTCAGCCAGGGTTTCTGCGCCAAATCTATGCTAGCCAAACACCTGGCCCACAAGCATCGGGGAATGTACGTGGACGTGCACGACACACTGAGCGCCGCCACCATGGCAAAGATCGAGGCGTTTATTCGGCTGTCGCGGGTAAAGACATGAAGTTTGGCGATGCGGGATCGTCGTGGAGCAAGCTCTTCAGCGCGGGTGATGACTCTGTGAAGATCGTTCCCACCAGGGAGTTGTCCGCGGGCGATCTTCGTTTCGACTGGGGTACTGGCCACACCGCGCGAAACCGATCCAAAAGATTCGAGAACGATCTCATCGCTCTGTCCAGCGGTGCCCTGGCTCTGGTAGACGATGACAATTTCACGGTGTTGGATCTGGGATCCCGGGACGCCAAGTTGGTCGCCTTTGCCGGGCGCCGACCGGTCAAGCTCGACTGGTCCGTTGGTTGCGCTTCCGCCACCGGGGCCACTCTGGAGATGCTCGGAAAGTTTTACGACATCGACTGGGACGCCATCGAGATCGAGGACAAATGGACCCCCGTCACCTGCGGCACCTACGCCATAGAACGGATCATGGATCAGGTCTCCGCAGGGGAGAGCGCAACAAAAGCCATCGGCCGCTTTGTCCACGGCCTGGCCCGCAACTGTTTCGATTTCACCGGCAAACCCGACAAGCTCTACCTCTCCGGGGGATTTACCCTGAATCGACCGTTCGTAGAAGTGCTGCGCCGCTACACCGAGGTGGCGCTGATGGGACGCACGGTTCCCCTCGCGGGCCTCTGGTTCCTCGCCCGGGACGAGAACCCGGAAATCGGGGAGATCCCCAAAGCGCTGCTGGAAAAAACGACTGAACGACACTGAAAATCAGCAACCCAGATCGTGTGCCCACAAACGCGCAGTGAATTCTTCTGCCGGAAGGATGAGAATTCCGTCATCGGTGATTCGAGCGGTGTCCTCCATGCAAACCACTATTTTCGCCCCGGTCTGCGGATGTTCTTGAGATAGTTTTCGAAGCCCCTTGAGATGGTTGTTCGTGACTCTTCGGGTGGCTTTGGCCTCGATGGCAAGTTCCAGATCGTTGACGATGAAATCAACCTCCGCTCCGGTGGAGAGCCTCCAATAGGTGATGTTCCAGAAGGATTCACTGTAACTGTTGAACGCGGTCATTTCATGATGAACCCAGTTTTCAAAGGCCTTGCCTGTGAGTTCCGAGCCGGGTTGAAGACGTCCTCTCTCGGCCAGAAAATTCACCACACCCACATCGGAAAAGTAGAATTTGGGAGACAATACCCTGCGTCTCTTGGGTCTTTTTTTAAAGGGCTCCAGCCAGCGTCCGAGGAGCGTATCGACAAGGATTTCGAAGTACGCCTTGATCGTGGGTGAAGATACTCCGCAATCGCGGGCGATGGTAGAAAAGCTCACGGGCTCGGTGTCGGACAGCGCGGCGGCGTTTAAGAATCCGGAAAAGGACGGGAGATTTCTGACCAGCCCCTCCGAGGCGACTTCCTCCTTCAGATAATCCGCCACATAGGAGTTCAGCATCCGTAAGGGGCGTTCTGAAAGGTAGTGACGGGGCAGGTAGCCGTGATTCAAGACTCGCTCCAGAGAGAATTCGTCCTTCAACTCGGCGGACACCAGGCCACTCAGTTCGTATCGGACTGCTCGGCCGCCCAGGAGATTGGCGTGCCCGCGCCTGACCTTCCGTGCGCTCGATCCGCAAAGAACAAATCGCCTGTTCTGGTTTTCCATCATCCAGTGAACCTCATCGAGGAGATCGGGAACCTTCTGGATTTCGTCGATCACTACGATGCGATTGTCATTTCCCGTCGAAATCTCCTGTCGCAGTCGCTCCGGAGCGTTCAGATACTTGCGAAACTGGTCGGCCTTGAGTAGATCCACCCATATGGCGTCCGCGTACGTCTCACGGAGCAATGTGGATTTGCCGGTCTGACGCGGCCCCCAGAGGAAAATAGTCTCCTCCAGTTCGGCTGGAAGATTCAGTGCACGTTTAAACATGTACTTTAAATTAGCATGTATTTTTAAAACATGGAATTAAAATTCCCCCAACAAGCTACTCCGACTACAGGGGGTATCGACCGACAAAAATGTCCTGTGGGCCCGAGGCGGAAAGCCACTCTGTAGAACAATGTCCGCTAAGATCCGCCATTCCCTGAAAATCGCCGGCGATGAAATAGTGCTCTCCACTTGCCGCTGCGGCCGTTCCCCAATCGTCGAGAACCCCTCCGCCGGCCCAGGCGTCAGACAGCGATCCATCCGCCATGTAAACAGCGGTAAATAAATCCTTTTCGCCGTTGCCGACTATCACAATCGAATCACTTCCCTCACCAAACGTGGAGCTTCCCTTGATATAGCCGGTGACAACGATCAGATCGCCATTCAAAACTTCCAATCCATTCGGAACGTCGTAATATCCAGTGCTGCTTCCACCGGCGCGGACAGCCCAACTAAAAACACCGGCCTCGGAATAACTGGCAACGAAGATATCGCCGCTGCCACTGTTGTCATGCAAAGTCGTCACCTCGGGAGTGCCCACAGAGAAGGTAATCGATGAGGTGAAACGACCGGCGAAAACCGCCGAACCGTTGGAGAGCGCTTTTACACCGGTAGGTTCCTCAGTGAAGGATCCTACTGCCATAGTTGCCCATTCGAAGGAACCATCACTGGAAACCCTGGCAAAAAACGCATCGAACGGCTGTGTTCCGATCAATTCCACTTCGGTTACCTCTCCCTCGCCAAAAACAACCGGCATATCGATTGTTCCCACGATATAGAGCGCTCCGACCGCAGTTACAGCGACATCTTTGAGAATCTTCGGGCCATCACCGCTTGTCAAACGATTGGCCCATTCGAGGGTGCCGTCCGGGGTGTATCTGGCGATAAAGATATCCGAGGGATCGTAATAGGGGGACATATCGGGCGAGGAAACCAGCGTTGTCTCGCCAGGCTCACCGCCACCGAAGACAATCTCTCCGCTGAATCCGCCCACGGCGTAAAAACCGGTGCCGTCCGGCAGGGCAGCATGGTTCGCATAGGCCACACCCCAGATATCACTGGCCAGCGCCCTGGCCCATATTGGATCACCTGTCTGCGAAAGTGATGCCAAAAACATTTCATTACTCCCGGAGAGATTGGGCAGAAATATGGCCGTGCCGCCTGTTCCGATAGTGATATCGTTGTCGAAGACAGTACCGCTTATCAAGAGGTCATCACCGAGCAACGCCAAGTCACCACATACCTCCGAACCATCGCCTGTGATGACCGTAGCCCAGAGAAACGATGCATCCTCGTCGAAGCTGGCAAGGAAAAGATCATGAGGTCCCGCCGCATCGAAGGATACGGTTCCGACGCCCTCGCCAAACGTTATCGCCCCCGCGAATTTACCCAGAACGACCACCGACCCGTCATCCTTCGCGACCACGTCACAGACGGAATCCGAAAAACTCCCGCCCATCTGTAGCAGCCAGGGTGAGCAAGGTGATCCGGCATCCGGCTCAGTCTCAGTTTCAGTTTCAGTCTCAGTTTCGGTTTCCGTCTCCGTGTCGGTATCAGTCGGAACGCCGCTATCGCTGTCCGAATCGACCGAATCATTCTTCTTTCCCCCGCCGCACGAACAGGGGCCGGCAACCGACCACAACACGGCGACAGCCATCAGGAAGAGCACAGACTTTGAACGGTGAATATCCATTACCTCTGAGTTCCTCCTGTCAGTCACAGGTACCCCCATCGTCGTTTCCGCTGACGTAACTCGCAGCGCTCCATCCGAGCGACACCAGGTGAGAGACGAGCCAGTCGCCTTCACAGGTCGGGAGCTGTACGTTATTGGTGACAAAGACGGTACCGCAGTCAGCGACCAAAATTCCTCCGAGACCCTGCAGGCTGATGAGAGCATCGTTCTCGCGGATCTGAATTGCCGACGCTGCGTCCAGGGTCGTCAGGCCGGCCAGGCCATCGAGGGTTTCGAGCAACGCGTTGTTCTCGATTTGAAGACCGTACCCACCGATGGTGGTCAGGGACTCCAATCCCGCGAGGCTGGTGATCAGCGGGTTGTCCATAATGTACAGGCCCCACGCTGTGGTCTGTAGCCCGGAGAGTGCGCTCAAGTCGGTCAGCAAGCTGTTCCCGCTGATGAACAGGGTCGCCCCGACGAGTTCCAGATTTGCAAGGCCGTTCAGATCTTCGATCAGCGGGTTGTCGGAGATGACCAGCTGACCCAATACATCGGTGATGCCGGCAAGCCCGTCCACGTCCTCGAGAGAGGCATTGTCGTCGATGCGCAATTCCGCGGGAATCATCGAAAGGCCGATCAAGCCGTCCACATTTCTCAGGGAAATGAGACTGGACAAGTTCACGTCATCGCCGACGGTCGCCAGATTCGACAGGCCGTCGATGTTGTCCAGGGAGTCCATGGCGCCAAAGTGAAGCCTATTCCCGATCTCGGCCAGGGAGGACAACCCGTCGACGTGCTCTATGGCATCGCACCAGTATATGTCGATGTCGATTCCCACTTTCTGAAGAGCTTCGAGTCCGTCCAGCGAGTCCAGCGAATCGTTTTCATGAACGACAAGCGATCTCCCGATTTCCTCGAGACTGTCGAGGCCTTCGAAGCTCGTCAGCGCCATGTTTTCATAGACCTCCACCTCGCCGTGGATGTTGACCAATCCGCCGGCTCCGGCGAAATTCAACAGGGCGTCGTTCTTTTTTACCGTGAAGTTTCTTCCAACCTCCTGGAGACTGCCGAGTCCCGTCAGATCGGGGAGAAAATCGTTCCTGTCCAGAACCAGGTCGAGGCCCACGATCAACAATGACGGCAACCCTTCAAAACTAGACAGACTTTCATTGCCCAATATGGTGAAGTTCTGACCGACTGATTCCAGCGAGGTCAGTCCTGTCATGTTCTCGATTATCCGGTTGGCGCTTATCGTGAAACTTCCGCCAACCGCACTCAGGTTCTCCAGGCCGGAGAATTCGTGCAAGATATCATTGTCCCAGATCCAAAAATTGCCGCCCACATATTCCAGGCATATTAGCGACGAGAAATCCTGGCAATCGGGGCAATGAAGGGTGAGATTACCCGTTATCTTTGTATACCCGGCCAGTTCAAGGAGCTCCCCTGCGGAGTTCACCTCGAAGTTGCCTTCTGCGATTTGCTCGCCATTGCACTCGATCGGGCCGGTATCGGTATCAGTGTCAGTGTCGGCGTCGGTGTCGGTGTCAGTGTCTGTGTCGGTGTCAGTGTCGGTGTCGGTGTTCGTGTCTGTGTCCGTGCCGCCGTCGCTCGGAGAAACGGACTCGCCGTCGCAGGCTCCAATAATCAGAGCCAATACAAGGATGGCCAGCGATGTCAGAAATCTACCATCCATAAAAAGCCTCCCGTTGCTCACAGGCGTGAGTACGTTAGTTGTAATGTCCTGGCTGTAACAGTGTTCGCGACAAAATCGCCCCACCGAAAGATATTATGCCATAGCGCAAACCCCGAAAGGAAAGATTCTTCGTTCGCCGATGGTGGGGGTTGCCCCAACGACCTTTTTCATTGATCATCAGTCGTTCGCCCAAGGAGGACCACCATGCTCAGCCGCGTAGGGATATCGCTCGACGATGATCTGCTCGCGAAGTTCGACGAGTTGATTGCAGGCAAGGGCTATGACAATCGCTCCGAGGCCGTTCGCGACCTGATTCGCGAGGCCATGGTAAAGGAGGAGTGGGAGGTTGCTGCCGACGCCCAGCCAAGGGTGGCGGTGGTGATGCTCGTGTACGATCACGATCAACATGATCTGGGGCACCAGCTGATGCACGAGCAACACAACAACCATGAGATAGTGGTCTCTACGATGCACGTGCACATGGATCACGACAACTGCCTGGAGATACTGGTTCTGCGCGGCCCCGCCAGACAGGTGGTACGCATGGGGAACAGCCTGGTTTCCACCAAGGGCGTCAAGCTGGGCAAGCTCATCCTCGCATCAACGGGCGAGGATCTTTAAATAGCTGATTCTGTATTCGCTGCACTTCGTCTCCAAGAAATCTATCGACCGACCTCGCACCGCGCCGTGAACGACGCGGCAACGATGCGGCTGCGCCGCAAGGCCGTGCGGCCTAGCGCCCGAAGCAGCCCGAAGGGCTTACCGATGGACATGGAAGCCCGATTCAGATTGGCAGGTATCGTTGCCGCGGTGTTTACACCGCGGGCGGAGGTGGGCAGAATGTGTAGTGGATGGATGAGGTGCTATTTAGGCGTTTCGCAACCCGGGAGGATCATCAGTGCGCTTTCTGGACAGGATAGGATCTGCTTTTCTGGGGCTGCTGCAATACCTGTTCATGCTCATCGCCCTGTTTTACCTGTCCATCAAGGTCGTCTGGACAAATCGGGATCTCGGCCAGCGGGATTTCTTGCGCCAGGTGTTTCTCCAGATCTACTTCACCGGCGTGCAGGCGGCGGGACCGGTAGCCACGCTGGCGTTGGGGGTGGGAGCCTTCGCCATAGTTGCGGGTATCGGCGGGTTTGGCGCCCTGTCGGGGGCGGAGAATCTGGGGAGGATGATTACGATAGTGGTCTTCCGGGAGGTGGCGCCGCTACTGACTGGCGGGGTGGTCATCGTGCGATCGGTGACAGCCATCTCGGCGGAGATCGGTGTCATGCGCGTGCAGAGGGAAATTGAGGCCATCGAGGCCATGGGTCTGTCCCCCATCCGCCAGCTCATCACGCCACGCATTTTCGGAGGGGTGATTTCCGTCTTTGGGCTCAATATCCTGTTCGATACGGTGGCTCTGTTCGGCGGCTTTCTGGTCGCACAGTTCCTGGTCTCCATTCCCGCCAGCGTCTTTTTCCGGTCGGTGTTCTCCGCGGTGACCCAGGCGGATATCATCGGGCTCACAGTCAAGGTGCTGGTGGGCGGCGCCGGTATGTTCCTGATCGCTTGCTACCATGGTATGGCCGTGGGGCGCTCCTCAACCGAGGTTCCGGTGGCCGTGTCCAAGGCTTCACTCAACGCGTTGGTCTTCCTGGTCGTCCTCTACGGTGCGGTCTCTGCGGCGACGATCATGTATTCGGGCATGGGAACGATGATGGGGGGCATGTTTTGAATCGACACGAGAACGAGACCCCGATTCTCAGGCTGACCGACGGCATCTGGTTCGACACCGGGCCCGTCGTCTGGTCCATCGAATCCTTGAGACTTTACCAGGGACAGGGAGTGGCGTTGATCCCGGATGGACCCGATCCCCCGATCGATCCATCGGGCCGGCTGGCGCGTATTCTGGCCAGCCTCTCCACCCCCGAGCAGGGGACGGTGGAGATCCTGGACGAAAACGTCAACAAGCTCAGCTACCGCGACGTACAGCGTTTGAGGGTACGGCTGGGATTCGTGCAGGGATACGGCGGCCTCCTGTCGAACCGTACCATCAGGGATAACATCGCCCTTCCCGTGTCTGTCCATGGCAACCTCTCCATCGCGGACGAGACGAGCCGCATCGATCGCTGTCTCGATGAGTTCGCCCTGGACAATGTGGCTAATATGTTACCCCATAATGTGGACGGCGCGACCCGCTGGCGCACGTGCCTGGCTCGTGCGATGGTGCTGCGACCCCGGTGGCTGGTTCTCGAAGGGATAGGTGATTGGGAGATGGATCGAGGCCGTGGGACAGCGTGGTCGAGATTTCGCGACTATCGAAAGACGGTTGACGCGGCCGTGGCGATATGCCTCTCTCGTAGAAATCCCGAATTCGAGGAATGGTTCGGTGACGAGGGCGGCGAGATAATCAAATACTCGCGTCTGCACGACAAGGGAATCGCTTGAGGAGAGCGCAAGGTTGAAGATACATCTCACATATCGCGAGCGGATGGCCGGACTGTTTCTGGTCATGTCCCTGGCGCTGGTGATTGTGTTCGTGGTGGGCGCGGCGATACAGAACAAGTGGTTTGCGCCGAGGGTTACCTTTCACACATACGTGATGCGCGGCGAGGGATTGAGGCCCGGGTCGCCGGTGCTGCTGTCCGGTATCGAGGTGGGCGAGATCGGGGATCTGACCATCATGGACGACAACCGCATCAACGTGGAGTTGATCATCCTCGAGGAGCACGCCTTTCGGGTTCAACGCGGGAGCAAGGCGGTGATTCGCAGACTTCTGGGGATCGGCGAGAAGAGGATCCAGCTCGAATCTCCTCTGAAAAAGGGCGAAAAGCTCCCGCCCGGCGCGACCATAACCGCTGACGAGCCACTCGATATCCTCGACGCGGTGGCGGACGTGGATCTGGGCAATTACCTGGAGACCATGGATCGAGCGGTCAGCTCCCTGGAGGTGTTGCTCGAAAAGCTGGAGGAGAACAATCGGATGGAGCGCATGGTGGAGGCCTTCGACGAGCTTGGACCCACCATGCAGAAGGTGAACCACCTGCTCGGCGAGATAAACGAGCCCGTGGCCGCCCTGATCAAGGATCCGGCGCTCAAACGCACGTTCCACGGGGCGGACAAGGTGTTCAACGATCCCAACATGAGGAAGGTCATGCGCAACATGAGCAAGACCTTCGAGCCGGACAAGGTCCTCGCCATGATCGACCAGATGAACGTCACCGCGAAGAACCTGGACACCATGGTGGAAGAGGGAGGCGATCTCCAGACGACCCTCGCGGGGGCCAACAGGCTCATGAACGACGGTCGCATGGACCGCATGCTCACGTCCATGGACAAGCTCACGGATGCGGAGAAGCTCGAGGGGCTCATCGATAACATGGCTCTTCTGGCAAGTCAGATGGCCAAGATCGGGCCGGAGATCCCTGCCATGAGTCGGGAGATGGTCATCACAATGCGCGAACTGTCCGTCGTTCTGAAGGCTTTGCAAAAGACCTGGCTCCTCGACGACGAGGCGAAAGAAGTTCGCAAGAAGATGAAGAAAGAGGCCGCAAAAGAGGCCGAAACCAAACCCGCCGAGGCTGATTGATCACCCCTGCAAGATTGACGACGTCAAGGATACCGAATAAAATTTGACGGTAGTTAGGGGGACAATAGCAAACCTCATGAAATTTGCGACACCATCCTTTTTCATTGTGATGTTTTTGGTCACATTGAATGCATCGGCGGCCAAGGTCGGTGAAGAGTTTCCGATAGATGAAATCCTGGAAGGTCCAATGGGCGGTTGTCAGGAAGAGAGCGCTGCGGCGTTCAACGGAACAGATTGGCTCGTTGTCTGGATTAATTCGAGTATCAAGGATGACATATGGGGGATTCGGGTAAGCGCCGACGGAAACACTATTGACGCTACGGGGTTTCCCATTGCTACGGGCGTGGATGAGTTTCAGACCGATCCCACTGTTGTGTTCGACGGCCTTAACTGGTTGGTTGTCTGGGTGGATTCGAGAAATTTTGCAACCAGTTACAGCGATTTATGGGGTGCGCGAGTAAGCCCGTCAGGTGTCGTGCTGGATCCCGACGGTTTCCCCGTAGTGGAGACAGTGACGTTTCAGGATGATCCTTCTCTTGCATTTGACGGCACCAATTCAATTCTTGTCTGGAGTGATAGGATTGACGTTGCAGGCCCGGAGTTGGACATTTTCGGTGCCCGGATCGCTTCGGACGGTTCCCTGGTCGATGACGAAATATTTACCATTTGCGGTGCTGCCGGTTATCAGGGTGGGCCCGATGTGGATTGTGGCGACGATGGTTGCCTCGTGGTCTGGAACGATGAACGCGGGGGTGGATGGGGGCAAAACACGTGGGCCGCGCGGATCTCGACAGACGGTGTTGTGCAGGATCCCGATGGTCAGCCTGTCATTGTTGAGGAGCCGAGCAACGGTCGGGCCGGGGTAGCCTCCAACGGCGTCAATTACCTTGTTGTTTGCCAGCGTGACCACATGACGGATGCAGATGTGGTCGGCGCAAGAGTGACAGGTGATTTCAACATTCTGGACGCAACACCCATTGAAATCAGCTCCGAGGTTGACGAGCAGTATTACCCGGATGTGGCTTCGGACGGTTCAGATTGGTACGTTATCTGGAGTGATCGACAGAATTCTCACTGGAAACCCATGGGGACACGCGTTTCTGCTGATGGTTCTATCCCGGACTCACAAGGCACCGAGCTGGATGATTCTTCAAATGGGCCCGACACGCCCTCTCTCGGGTTTGGCGGCAACATGTACTTTGGAACATGGGGATATGGAGATATTTTTGCCAGTCGGATCGCTACTGACGGTACTCTGATTGATGCCGATGGGTTCATGGTAAGCCTGTCCGCAAATTCCCAATACTATTCGGAGGTTGGTTTCAATGGTGAGCAGTTTCTCGTTTCATGGTGGGACACCAGAAAAAATGAAACAGATGATTCTTTCGCTTACACAAGGGTTTTTGATGTAGATGGAAATCCGTTGATGGCCTCGAAGAACGCGGCGCCCCTGGAAAGTACCCGGCTCTCCTTCGATGGACAGTACTTCTCGGCAGTCTGGCATGATCTGATAACCTTCGGTCCACCAAAAATTTCGCACATTTTGTCTTCCCGGCTGACAGCAACAGGAGAAATTGTGGATTCGGCTCCCTACCATGTCTGCGATGCCAGCATCGATATGTCTTCGCCATACATTGCTTCAGGAGGAGATGGTATGAGCCTGGTTGCCTGGGAACATTCAAAATACGATGGAACCGAGCATCTCTGGGGAGGGCGCATTACCTCTGAAGGTCAGGTGCTCGATATCGACGGCTTTCCTATTTCCGAGGAAGAAACTGCCGAAGAAGATATAACAATTTCATTTGGAGATGATCTCTACCTGGTCGTTTTTAACAGAGATTACGGGGATGTGTTTGTGAACAACACCAAGTTGTTCGCTGTCAGAGTTCGCCCCGACGGAGACGTTCTGGACGCGGAACCCATAGAAGTATGCATGTTTCCAGGTGCGCAGGTCGATGCATCCGCCGCGTTCGATGGAGAAAATTGGCTGGTTGTCTGGAGAGACTCGCGTTATTTCGATCAAACAGGAACTGATATCTATGGGACCAGAATCTCTTCCACTGGCGAAGTCCTGGACCAGGGAGGATTTCTCATTGCAGATATGGGCCTGTCCATCCCGAGCGTAAAGGTTGTTTTTGACGGAACGGACTTTGTCGTCAGCTGGATCGACCAGCAAGTAGATATTGATGAAAAAAGCAGTATCTGGGCAACCCGGGTCTCCCCGGATGGGACTGTTCGCGATCCGGAGGGAATAGCGCTTGTCGAAGAGTCGGATTCGGACGTGGCGTCAATGGCCATGGCATCGGATGGGCTTGGAAGAACTCTGGTAGTCCATTGCCGATATATGCCTGATCCGGAATTTCGCGCCGCGAGAACAAGAGGTGTAATGCTCAGGTCTCTGGCTCTGGGCGAAGTGTGTATTGAGGATGAAGAGTGTTCCAGCGATCTTTGTATCGATGGAGTGTGTTCCGAGGGTCTGGAAAGTGTGGATGCTGGTATTTCAGACGGTGGAACAGACAACAACTCGGGTGGTTGCGGCTGTGAGACCGTCGGGTTGACGGCCGGATCCTCAAATCTTTTGGAGGCTATGCTCAGTTTTCCCTGATGCTCGGTCCCAACCGTTCATTCTACAATAATGCCCGCGTAACCGACGACGCTGGAGGTGTCTCCGGTTGCGTCCGCAGAGGTAGTGTACTTGACGAGCTTTGCCCTTGAAGCCCCGCAAGCGTTGGCCGCAAAGAGGGCCGCTGTTGTGGGGATCACGCCGCACATCGATATGTTGTTGGCAAAGACGGTGTCGTAGAGACCCGTCGGGTTGAGCGCGAGGATCTTGTCGATGGCCATGTGATCCATTTGCTTGGCCTGGTCGATGGGAACCTGATGCGACATGTCCGTGGACGCTGCGATGAGCACTGGCTCGTCCAGTTTCGAGATGGCCCTGGCGATACCCTCGCCCACGGCTTTCAGTTCATCCAGGTTGTGTATTCCGAGGGCCACGGGGGTCAGCGCGAGATCAGGATTGCGCCTCCACAGGAATGGAACCTGAACCTCCAGAGAGTGTTCTTCCCGGTGGGCTAGATCGTCCAATTCGAGATCCGTATGATCGACAATGAGATCCGCCAGCTCCCGATCCACCGGCACATTTCCAAAAGGAAAGTTCCACTCGTCCGACGAGGACACGGCCGCCCGCGCGCCCATCCGCCGGTGTTTGGGTCCCAGAAGGATCACCCTTTTGGGCACGTTCACCATGGCTGCGGTTTTCCCCGCAGTGGCCCCGGAGTAGATGTATCCCGCGTGGGGAAGCACCACCATCTTCGCCTCTACGGGGTCTTCGACTGCTTTCAGGTAGTCGTCCACCTCGCGAAGAAGGGAATCCCTCGCACCCGGGTAAAAGAACCCGGCCACCGCAGGCTGTCTCTTTGTCATTATTTGATTTTAAGGCCGCCAGGACTAATGTGCAATCATTCCCTGAGCAACACGTCGCAGAAATACTTGACGCGCTTTATCAAACGGCCTCGCGCGCTTGAATGGATATCCTTCTTGAGAGACATGAACATCTTGCGTTTCATGCGGTAGGAATTCCACTTCCATTTCTTGTCTTTTTTCGGCTTTTCGCCCTTCGCCTGCGCCACCTTGTCGAACAGGGTCGACTTGTCGTAACCCCAGATCTCCACGTCCGTCGGATCGAGCGGCTCCACCATCCGCCTTGCGATTTCCAGCTTGTGCTCGTCGTTGGCCAGGTCCACCGCCCACGCGCTCACGGACTTGGTGGTCGGCCTCGATTCCCGGCTCGCCTTGGGATCCCCGTAGCTCTTTACAACGTGGTTGTGCTTTCCGTAGTCGACCGCGCCCTCCTCGTTGGGTAGCCCGAGGAACTCGAAGATTTCAGCCATCCGCGCCTCGGGCTCCCTGACGAGATCCTCGTAGCGTATCTGGTGAAAAGCCACCTTGTCCGAGCGCAGGAAATCGGCCATGGCGGGAACATATCGTCCCAGGATGTCGTTGAACTCCACGGCCGCATCCATGTCGCCCTCGAAAAAAGAGTTGGCAAAGGAGGAGAGCACCGCCAGCGGATGGCGGGTGAGGACTATGTACTTGGCCTCCGGGTAGACCGCGGAGAGGAACGGTAACACCAGGCCGTAAGCGGGGGTCTTGTCGAGCATCATTTTAACGCCGCTCTTTTTCAGCATGCGACCGTATAAAACGTCCAGGTACGCCCGGCACGCGTCGAGGTAGTCCTCTTCCTGGCCCGGCAGATCATCCACGTATTCGCGGACGGCCACCGCAGCGTTTATGTGATCGAAGGGCGCCTTGTCCACGTTGTCGAAATAGCCCAGGTGGGCCAGCGGAGTGACGATGTGAGGCTCCGGGTGTGTGTAGATTTGCGAATGGGACCCGAGCATTCGTTGGAGCATCGTGGAGCCCGATCGCGGAGGACCGATAACGAAGATCATGTTTTCCTGCATGGCGTCTTCTCCCGAATTTTTTCGCTGGTTACATCGAAACCGGTTTACACCGATAGGCATCGGGTTGCCAGTTATTCAACCAGGCTTTCCTGCTCAATCGGGCAGTCCCCCGACGATGGCGTTGATGAGTGGGTGATTGTCGTAGAACGTCTTCTGGCGGCTCCGGGCGATCAGGGCTCTCTTTCGCTCCATCTCCGCTCTCGCTCTTGCCAGCGCTCGCGCAGCGAGGTCGGGTTCTTTTGCGGCGTGGAGAATCCGCGCCCGGTGGTACCAGATCATTTCCGAGCGCCTCACCCCGCCGAACTCCCCAATGAGATCCTCAATTTCGTCTGTCGCGTCAAGCGCCTCGCGCGGTTTGCCCGCGCGTAACAGGGCGAGCCCCCGGTGGATGAGGCCGTGTGCGATTTCTCCGGTCATCCCGGCCTTTCGCGCCATGTCCTGCGCCTCGTTCGCCGACTCCAGGGCGCCGCCCGGATCTCCCAGATCCAGCATGGTCCGGGACATTAATTGCCGGTGACGTGTGAGGAGGATTCTGCTTCGCGAGACGAACCCCCGGCCCGCCACCTCGTCGAGGATATCGTGGGCGCCCTCTGGATCCGATTTGACGAGATAGAGATTGGCCATCCCCAGATCGGCCTCCACTTCTCCTATGGGCTCACGGTTCTCCTGGCAGATGTGCCTGCCCTCCTCGAGGAGGGCCCGACCGCTGTCGAAGTCTCCCATCTCCATGTATATCCACCCGGTGGCTGTGAGCTTGCGGCCGCGGGCGCTCACATCGCGGTTCGCCCGATCTATGAGGATTGCCCGTTCGAGAAAATCGATTCCCTCGGCGAGGTTGCCACGAGCCTGGGCCAGGAGCGCCAGGTTGCTCAGCACCGTGGACTCGTTTCTGCGCCTGCCAAGGCGACGGAGGATCACCAGGGCCTCGGCCAGGCACGCCGGGGATCGCTCCAGGTCGCCCTGGTGCAGCAACACCAGACCCTTGATGCCGAGGATGCGGCCCCTCGAGTACAAGCCGCCGCGATCCCGGGGGATGATCGCGAGGGCGCGATTGCAGCAGTCGAGCGCCTTGCCCATGTCGCTCACCTCGATGGAGACGTAGGCAAGGAGCCTCAAACTTTGTATTTGCTCCATCGGGTTGTCGGCGATCATTCCGAGCTCCAGCGACCGGGATATCGTTTCGGCGCAGTCTTCGAAATCCGCCATGTCATACTGGAGCTGGGCCATGCGATTCGCCGCCTCGGCTTGCAAGGACCGGTCCTCGAGATCGGCTGCCAGGGCGATCATTTCCGAAATCGCTTCTTTTCGATCCGCGTGGTGGCCGAGATCCTGAAGGCAACGCTGGCGCCGGGACAGAGCCTCGAACCGCTCGAGAGAGCCCCTCGGTAGCAGGTCGAGCGCCCGGTCGAAGAGCCGCAGGGCGCGCCGGTTGGAGTAGACATCCATGGCCGCCTCGCCCCCCTTGAGGTAGTACTCCCCGGCCCTGGTGTGATCGGATCCGTGCTCCAGGTGCCAGGCTATACGCGTGAATGGAACCGCCTCGCCGGTGTTTTCCCCTGAGATGAGTTCTTCGGACATGGTCTGGTGGATGCGATGCCGGTCCTCTCTGGACAGTCCTCCATAGGCCGCTTCTCGCATCATCGCCTTGCGAAAACGATAGGTCGTCGCGGTGCCCTCATCCGGGGACATCTCTACCAGGAAGCCCTGCTCCACCAGGGATCTGACCTCCTCTTGTACGCGCTTGCCCACCAGTCCGCGCAGGGTCTCGATGGTGAAGACTGCGCCGATGGCCGATGCCGCCCGGAGGGTGGTCCGGTCCAGGGGTCCCAGGGCGTCGATGCGGCTCGCGGCGAGCCCCTCCATTGTTGTGGGAAGCCGGATTGCCCCGGGCCTGGTCTGGCGATACTTGATCCCGTCGGCGCCGCCGGATGCCGTTGTTACCGGGGTGATGATTCCGCGCTCGATGAGGGAGTCGATGATCTCGCCAGCAAAAAAAGGATTGCCCTGGGCGCGACCGGTTATCTGATCCGAGATGACCTCCATGTCCTTGCCGGCGCCGAGGTGTTCGACAACCAGCTGCTTGATCAACGGGTCCGGCAGCTCCGCCACCTCGAGTTTTTCCAGACCGGCTATCGCGCGATCCGACAGTGTCTCCAGACGTCCCAGGAGGAGCACCAGGATCGGGAGTTCGCTGTCCAGGCTCGCCAGCTCGGCGAGCACGTCAGCGCTCTGGCCATCCATCCAGTGAGCGTTCTCTATCACGAGGATGGCGCCGCCGTGTGCGCAGGCGCGTGAGAGCAAAACCCCGAGCCCGAAGCCGACGCGACGAATCAGTTCCCGCTGGCGCCCGTCCGCCATGGCCCATGTCCGATCCGGGGAGCTCAACACATCCGAAAAGAGCAACCCCTGCCGCCGAAGATAGTTGGGTGCGCTTCCCAGCGCCGGCTCGAGGATCTCATCCAGGTTGGAGACCGGTCCGTCGTCGCCGATGTTCAGGGTTGCGCGTATCGCGGCCGCCACCGTGGCAAGAGGACTGTGCCGTTCGACGAAGAGACTCTCCACCTCTATAACGCTCTCCTTGCGATCTTCCAGGAACTGTTGCACGAGCCGTGTCTTGCCGATGCCGAGCTCCCCGACGACCTTGAGGAAGCGCGTCTTTCCTTCGAACGCCTGGTCCATGATGTTACGAAGTCGTCCGATTTCCAGGTCGCGCCCGAGAAACGCGCCGGAGTCCTTTCGCGGCTGGCTCCGCTCCCGTCGGCTCCTGGCGCCCTCCACCCGGTAGACCTTGAAACCCACCTCATCCGTAGAGGCGTCCTCGCCGGCGATGGAGCTTCTGGGCGCCGAAAATTTATAATCTCTCCTCGTCAGGCGGTAGACCCCACCACCTGCCACGATCTCCCCGACGTTCGCCGACGCCAGGAGGTTCGAGGACATGTTGGTCAACCCGGGCTCCGGCTGGAACGAGGGCTGCTCAGTCGATCGGACGCGTCTGCAGGACACGAACCCGCGGTTGACCGCCGCAGAGGCATCGATGCGGAGCCTGTGATCTCGTGATACAGCGCGGGTGGCGTCCATGAGGTCACTGGCGAGTCGCAGGCCCCGAATGGCATCCTCCATGGAGGAGTGGGGCAACCCCAGGTAGATGCGCAGACCGTCGGGGATATCCTCCAGCAAGCCATCGGCCTTGTACGCGATCTCTGCGGCGAGTCGCTTGAGTTCGATGTCCACTGCGGCCCTGCCCGGTTGGGCCTCTATCAACAGGCGCGCCGTGACAATAACCACCACCCGTTTTTCCACCTCGCCCAGGGGTCGCAACGGGACCGTTTCCTCCTCGTCGGATGTGGAAACAATCGAGGATCTCTCTGTTGTGCAATCCTCCATCTCGGGTTGTGGATCCCCGAAGAGCCGGGCAGGCATGTTCTCCTCTATCCATGTCTCCAGGCCGGCGCTGTCGTAGATGGTGCTTTCCTTGTGAAGGTACCTCACGAGGGCCTGGGCCATTTCCCTCGCCGATTCGTATCGGTCGACGGGGTCCACCGCCATCGCCCGGCGCGCCACCTCGTCCAGCTCCCCGGGTATCGACGGATCGACCTCGGACGGGGACGGATGCACGCCCTCGCGCACGATTGGCATGGGATCCACGTCATCTTCCAGCGATATGAGCGCGCGGCCGACGAGCATCTCGTGGAGCATGACACCGAGGGAGAAAACATCCGAGCGCCGATCCACGGGAAGGCCCCGAGCCTGCTCCGGGGACATGTAACGGAGCTTTCCCTTGATCTCTCCAAATTTCTCCTCGTGTAGCCATCTGGCGCGGGCTATTCCGAAGTCGGTCACCTTGACCGCGCCGTCCGAAGAGATGAGAGTGTTTTGCGGCGATACGTCACAATGGACGATATCCAGAGGCTGACTCTGGTCGTCTTTCCTCGAGTGGGCGTAGTCCAGCCCCTTGGCGACCTCTGCGGTAATGAACGCCGATATCCCAAACGGGAGGCGCTTGTTGAGGCGCGCGGCGGCCGTGAGTATCTCATGAAGATCGCCGCCGTCCACGTACTCCATGGCGAGGAAGTGATCTCCCTGAATTTGCTCGAAGGCGTAGACCTGCACGATGTTGCTGTGGTTGAGACGCATGGTCACGCGGGCCTCGTCGACGAACATCTCGATGAACCGCGCGTTGCTTGCCAGGGCCGGATGGATCTTCTTGATCACCAGCAGTTTCTCGGTGCCCTGCGCGCCACGGGAACGTGCGAGGAAGACCTCGGCCATTCCTCCCGATCCGATCTTGCGGATGACGGTGTACCGACCGAAGCTCTGCGCCATCGTGATCGGAGTATCGTTCACTGAGCGACCGTCTTGGCAGGAGCGGGAACCGGCGCGGGTGCGGGATCCGGGAACGCCGCAGGATCGGAAGCCGGAAACGCGGCGGGATCCGGCACACCCGCCACTGGGGGCGGAACCCATGGATCCGTCATGACGAAGACCCCCTCGGGCAGATCGGCGAACAGGTTGGTGCCCGCCTCGGGACGGATGTCCGGCCACGGCCCGTCTTTTCCGGGCTCGCCGGGATCACCGATGGGCCCTCCGAGCATGGGGCGTCCCTCCGAATCCCGTCCTCCGGGCTCGCCTCCCGCTCCCGGCTCGCCGGGCTTGCCGCCCTTGTGTTCGTACTTCATGAAGTTGCGCAAGGACGTCTGATTCATGTCGAAAAATCCCTTTATGATCCCTCCGTCCCCCCCGTCGCCGCCGCCGCCGCCTTTTCCCCCGTTGCCCCCGGTTGCTCCGTTACCGCCCGTTCCTCCCGAGCCTCCGTTCCCGCCTGCGCAGTCGACGACAAAGCCGTCCTTCGACAGGGGATCCAGCAGGAAATGGCGTACCACGCCGTTCTTGGGCTCGACCTTTACCAGCACCGCCGCCTTGTGAAACAGGGTTGCGACCATCGCAGAGGTGATCTCCGCCTCGCCCGCGTTGGTTCCATATCCGCCGTCACCGCCCTGGCCGCCTTGCGGAATTCCCACGGCTGTCTCGTCGTCGCTGGGTTCCGTCCCGGCGGATCCCGCGAATCCATCGGCGCCGTCGTCACCCGAGAAATCAACGGTGTTCTGGCAATCTATCCTGGGAGTAAAGGAGGCCCGGGCGTTTACCGCGTTGTCGTCCTTGACCGCAACCGCTATCCCGTAGCCGGTTCCCGCGGCGACGAGGGCGTCGGGATCGGTACGGAACATGCCGTCCTTCCCCAGCTCTCCTCCTTGCAGCTTGAACTCGAATTCCGAAAAATCGATGAACCCGGTTTTTACGGCCTTCTCGTCGGGCTTTGGCGCCGGCCAGGTGGTGTAATCCTTCCCGGATGTGGTCATCACGCGAATGGTCACCTGGTAGGCCTCTCCTGGACACAGGGCCCCCTCGACTCCCTCGAGCCTGACCTGTACCTCGTCCACCTTGCCGCCGAGAATCGAGATGTACTCGGTCTTTGGTCCGAACAGAAAACATCCGGAAACCGCAACCATCATCGTTGCCGAGGCCAACACCATACCCGGTCGGAGGAACTGAGACCGTGTCATGTGACACCTCCCTTTGAATCCTACCTTCGTAGATTCTCATCTGAGATTACAAAGTTGATACTATTCCACTGCGCGAGGAGTTCAACATGGATCGGGTCGAAAAATTGCCCCGGCGCCCATCTGGAAGCTACAGTTTTCCCATGACTCCCCCAGGCGGAATGGAACGACGCGATCCCATTTCACCGGTGCTCAAGCTAGGCACCGTGCTCGCTCAAGCGCGCAGGGACGGCCGAACGGGCCTGATCGAGGTGCGGGATCGGGGTCACATACACAAAGTCAGCATCCGCGCGGGCTCAATCGTGGATGTGGCGGTCGACGGATCCCTTGTGGAGCAGCCTCGTCCGTATGATCCCTTCCCGGCTTATACCAAGGCCGCCTCGCTCTTTGCCCTGCCCCGGCCGCACATCGTGTGGACACCGGGCTCAAGAGACACCCGCGGGAGGGTGCTCGATCCAATGAGGGTAGTGCTCGGCGGGTTGACCGGTCGGCGGGACCTGTTCGATCCCACTGTGCTCGTGGAGCGGATCCCGGTCCAGACCCTGTCCATCCCAAAACACAAGATGCACCTGATCTCCGAGTTGCCCCTGACCCGTCCGGAACGGGAATTTCTGCACAGACTCCAGGTGCCCACCCCGATCCCGATGGCCCTGTGGAAGCGAGGGCTCGATCCCCGGTACGCGGGCGCTCTCATCGTTGCGCTCAACCTGCTCGGTGTGTGGGGTAGCGAGTGGGAGCCGGGCCTTCTGCCCAGGCTGACCGCTGCGGTAAAGATCTTGCGGCGTCTGCAATCCTCCGCCAGCGATTTCGACCTGCTGGGGGTCGTCGACGACTCGGATCCCCGCGTGACGGATAAGGCATTTCGAAGGCTTTCCCTGGATCTCCACCCGGATCGTGTCAGCCGGCTTCCCGAATCGGAAGTCAAAATGGCCAAGACAGCCTTCGAGGGGGCCGCTTCGGCCTACGAACGGATCAGGAGATCCCGGCGATCCCGCCCTGTCCGGGCGACGAGCGGGGAGCCCGTAGCGCGAGTCAACCTCGTCAAAATTCAACCTTCGGGTTGGCGGGAGCTGTACACCGAAGCCGTAAGCGCACACAACGCCGGGAATACCGTCCGCGCCCGAGCCTTTGCGCTCAAAACCCTCACCATGTCGCCGCCCAAAGACGCCCGCGCCAAGATAATGCAAATCATCGCCCGCGTCGCCTAACATATTGAAATAAAAAAAGAATGAAAGTGACTGGCACCGTTTTGCGGTTGATGCCCATCCACCCCTCAACTTGAAATATAAGTACAATTACTGTATATAACGCGATTCGGCGAGAGTTCCGGATATCATGCCAGATGGGGTTGTAAGCAATGGAAATATTGAAGAAAAACGACAAAAAACGAGAGAGTGATCGCCCGGCCGGACTCAGATCTGCCGAGCCGAAACCTCAGGGATACGAGCCGGGCAAACTGCTCGCCATCGACGAGTATACGCTGGAGCAATTTCAGAGAGAATGCGAGGGATTCCTCTACCCGCTGAAGGGATGCCGAACCCTGGACGGCGCCAGGGACACCCTCAGGGACCGGACCATGAGGCTTCGGGTGGAGAGCACCGTCGACGAGAACAAGCCGTGGCACCGGACAACTGCGAGGACGCGCGACTGCACCCGGGCGTTTCTATCCATGCTCTCGAGCAAGTCCGAGGATGACTCCGGGTTCAGCGTGGCCAGGGCCCTCTGGGACGTGGCCCGGGGCATCTCCCGCCCGGATCTCGAGCCCGGTTTCTTCGCCGAAATGATCCATCTGGTCTGGGGCCTCGAGGGTCGCACGGTGGACCAGCCCATGTACGACCGGGAATCCACGGCCGGCAATTACGAAGGTCGCGAAGCCGCGCAGAAGCGCTCGCGGGAGCTCGACGCCCTGTGGGAACGCGTGGATAGTTGGATGGGGCAGTACCGCCACGGGCTGGAGCCCGAAACCCTGGAGCGCAGGAAAAACAGGCGCGACGAGATCCTCGATACCCTGGGAGCCACACAGGACGACTGGGACGATTGGAAATGGCACGTTGAACACGTGGGCAAGGACGCGGATACCCTCAAGAAGCTGGTGAACCTGTCGGCACAGGAAGAGGACAACATACGCCGCACATGCAAGAGCAGGATTCCGTTCGGCGTCACGCCCTTCTATCTCAGCCTCATGGACACAGACGGCGAAAACCGTGACCAGGCTGTTCGAATGCAGGTTTTCCCGCCCGTCAGGTACGTCGACAAGATGGTCGCCGATCGGCACAACCGAGAAGAAGCCTTCGACTTTATGGGCGAGGCCGACACGTCCCCCATAGATCTCATAACCCGTCGCTACCCGAGCATTGCCATCCTCAAGCCGTTCAATACGTGCCCCCAGATCTGCGTTTACTGCCAGCGAAACTGGGAGATAGACGAGGTGCTCGATCCCAACGCCATGGCCTCCTGGGAAAAGATCGACGCGGCCATCGAATGGCTCGGAAACCACCCGGCCATACACGAGGTGTTGATAACGGGCGGCGATCCCCTGCTTCTGGAGGACGACGATCTGGACAAGTTGCTGAGCAAGGTGGCCGCGCTGCCCAGCATCCAGCGGATCCGGATCGGCACGCGTACGCCGGTGACCCTCCCCATGAGGTTTACCGATGAGTTTGCGTCCCTGCTCGGGAAGTACCGCACACGGAACAGGGAGGTGGCAATAGTCACCCACGTGGAGCATCCCTACGAGATCAACGAGGACATGGCCGACGCCATCCAGAAGATCCGCATGTGCGGGATCGCTGCGTACAATCAGCTGGTCTTCACCTTTTACGTCTCCCGGCGTTTCGAGGCGACGCTGCTACGGCAGTTGCTCAAGCGAGTGGGCATAGATCCGTACTACACCTTCCTCCCCAAGGGAAAAACCGAGACCGCCGACTACCGCATTCCCCTATCCCGTCTCCTGCAGGAGGAATCCGAGGAGGCGAGGCTCATGCCCGGGCTGACCCGCACCGACGAGGCCGTCTACAACGTTCCGCGCCTCGGAAAGAACTACCTGCGAGCTTCCCAGCATCGGGATATCCTCACCATCAAGGCCGACGGCACCCGCGTTTACGAGTTCCATCCCTGGGAGAAGAACATCGTCGATCAGGGCAGCTACGTGGGAGAGATTGTTCCCATATTCGAGTACCTCAGGCGCCTGGAGTCCGAGAACGGGTGCACCCCCTGGGACTATGAGTCTATCTGGTATTATTTTTAGGGGTCGGCCGCGTTCGGCCACCACCAGAGTGGTGCAGACAGCAGTGATCGTCCCGATCATCTGTGTCGCGATGGTGTTCTGTGTGGTGCTGGCCCGCCTCAACGGTATCAACGGCAGTCTGGAGGAGGGCAAGGCCCGGGTGGCGAGCGCCTGGTTGTCCGACCGTGTCGCCGTCGTCGGCGATGAAGAGCGCCCCAAACTCCTGGAGCGCGCGGCAAGTAAAATGGACCTCAAGACCGGGTTGTTCGGCACCCACGGAGACGCGCTGGCGCCCACACCCCTGGAGAAAATCCCGAGTGACACGCTGCGGAGAGCCCTCGCGGGAGAGATCCTGGAGGCCACCATATCCGGCGAGGTTTACAGGTTGGCATCCACGAGCCTTCGCCCGCCATTGAGCCGCATGAACGTGGTGGTGGCGGTGCGCAAGGAGGGCCTTGCCGCCATCCGGCCGGAACCGCTTATCCGGTTGGCCGTCGCCGCGCTGGTTCTCATGCTTGCGGCGGTGGTCTTCGGCATGTGCTTCGGGCTGGACTACCGGACGGAGCTCGGGGAAATTGTGCGTCGCCTCAATGCGGTGGTGATGGATCCCGACGGTGCAGATCATTCACCGGCTATACAGCCGTCGGTCAGCGAACTCGTCGAATTGTCCCACGCGGTAGGCCGCCTCAAGGAAAAGCTCGATTCCGAGATGGGACAGTATCTCAGCGCCCGAAAGGAAGTCGATTCCCTCGAAGGCAAGAGGGACAACCTTCTATCGGCCGTGACGGTGGAGCTATACCGCCCGCTGAACGAGCTGGTCACCCTCTCGGAGAGGTTATTGGCGGGCGAGGACGGCGAGTTGAAAGGATCTCAGAAGGAGGACGTCCAGATTATTCTCAAGGCCGCCGCGCGCCTGAGAGAGATGGTGAACGAGATTCTGGATCTCTCCTCCTTGCTCGAAGATGACCTGAACCTCGATTTCGAGCGCGTGGACATGACCGAGCTGGCCACGGACGTGATCGAGGTGGCCCGCGGAGGCATTGGAAAGAAGTCCCTCTCCCTTTCGATGGATGCAAAGTCCGATGAACGAGCCTTCGTGAGTGGCAACCGACAGCGGCTGTGGCAGGCGATCACAAACCTGGTCAGCAACGCGGTCAAGTTCACCGAGTCCGGCGGCGTGAACGTGAGCGTGAGCCGGCGAGAGGACGGCTCCGTGATACTGATTGTCGAGGACACCGGCGTGGGGATAGCCTCCCTCGATCAGGCCACCGTATTCGACACATTTCGCCAGCTCGGAGGACGTACCGGCCGAAAGCGCGGCACCGGCCTCGGACTGGCGATCTGCAAGCGGCTGATCGAATTGCACGGCGGAAAGATCCGCGTCAGCTCCGTGATCGGCAAGGGGACCAAGTTTACCGTGATCCTCCCGGGGGCCGAATGACTGCGTCTGTCCACAGTGATCGCGGTCCCCGGTTGATCGGAAGCCTTATGAAGCTGCTGGCCCCGGTCATGCTCGTCTCTGCGGCGATCCCCGCTGCGGCCGTTGGACCTTTCGGCGACTGGATCACCGAGACCATCGCCGTGCTCGCGGGGACCTTCTCCGCCGCCGCAATTCAAATCCTGATGGTGCAGATCTTCGCGTCGCGCCTCAAGATGAGGTTTCGCAGAACGCAGACTGATATGACGCAAAGCGACCGGGACGCCATCGTCCATTTTCCCCGCAAGGTGGTGATGGTGACCGCTGCGACTGCGGTCGTCGTGGGTCTGCCCATGATCGAGATTTGGTCCCGGATATTCGGTCTGGAACCCTTTGTCGCCATCGCTAATTTTGCTCCGATCTACCTCGTGTCCCAGGCGATGTTCCTCCTCGCAGTTCACCGGGGCACGGTGGCCCGGGTTCGCCGCATGGCCGGCGGATTGGTGGGAGAAGGGTTCTCGATACAGCTCGGAAAGCAACGCTCGGCGGGTACCGCTCTGTTCCTCGGCCTGGTTGTGTCGGCGACGGGTATCGCCATCTGTCTGGGTCTGGTGACGAGGATGGTGGTCAGAGCCGAGTCGATGCACGGCCTGATAACGAGTTACAGCGATCTGATCGAAGGTGTCGTCGAGGCGGCGCCCATACCACGCGGATCGGGAGCGGGCGCGGTCTTCGACAACCTGACCCGGTTCGACGAGGCGGCGCCCTTCGTAATGGGTGAGGACGGCCGATGGCGCGGCGGGGGTGACGAGAAGGAGGCCGCAGCCATAGAGGCGGCTATTATCGGCCGCTCCCGTGGAATCATGGTGGAAGATCGTCTGGGCACCGCCGTGGTGTGGAACACGTTGAAAGACGGGAGAGACGTGGTCGGAGTGCGTCTGGTCGGCAACGCAGACCGAACCATGTTCTGGCACATCATCGTCGCCCTTGTCCTGGCCGCCGCGTTCGGCAGCGCGCTGATCTCCATGAGACTGGGAAGCTGGATCCGGTTGCGCCTCGAGGAGCGCGTCGCCGCCGTCGATGCTTTTTGGGACATGGATCTAAAACCCCCGATCCCCTCGCCCGTCTCGCAGATCTCGCAGATAGACTTGAGTCTCGTGGAGGCGCGGCGAAGATACCTGGAGGTATGCCATAACCAGGAAGAGAAGATCAGCACCGGCCACAAGACAAAGGACAAGAAGGGGCGTGTATTCGCCACCATGAGTCACGATCTGCGCAGCCCGCTCAACTCCATCATCGGCTTCACCGACTTGCTGCTCAAGGGGATGGACGGAAGCCTGAGCGCGCCCCAGCTATCGACGATCCACAAGATCTCCCAGGAATCCGAACGACTGCTCGTGCTCATCGGCGACATCCTGGACACGGCAAAGATGGACGCCGGTCACTTCGATCTGGAACGCGCCTGGGTGCCGTCCGTGGAGATTCTCATCGAATGCGAGGTGTCGGCGCAGCGCCTGGTTGCGTCCAAGGACGTCGGCTTCGTCGCCAAGTTCGAACCCGGCCTTCCCCCGGTGCTGGTGGACAAGGACCGGATCGGACGCGCGCTGCTCAGCCTGATCGCCCGGGTGGTCGATGCCATGGAGGTGGGAACCGTGGTCTTCAAGGCATCGCGAGTGCGCAAATCGAAGAAGACAGACGAGGGACTGAAGGTGGAGATCATTGACTCGCAAAAAGCCATCGACCCGGCGCAACGTGAGCGGATCGAGGCGGTGTTCAACGTTCTCGAGGCCGCCGACGTCGACGGCGAGTCCGGCGAAATGGGACTGGGCCTGTCCCTCGCCCGGAGAATACTCAAGCTGCACGGTGGTGACGTGGTGATGAGCAAGGGTCCGGACGACGAGCTGGTTATTTCTATCACGGTGCCGTTGGACGAGGCGGGTGACGCGGGGTAAGATTATCCTGGAAAAAGAGGAAGGAACCGCAGATGACGACGGTTGAAGGTATTCCAGGCAAGCTCGTACAGATGATCGGGCGGGCCGTCCTGGGCAGGAAAGAGGCGGTAGAGCTGGCCGCGTGCTCCTTTATCGCCGGTGGTCACCTGCTCATCGAGGATGTGCCCGGCGTTGGCAAGACCACCCTCGCAAGAGCGCTGGCAAAGGCGTCCGGCGGCGAATTCCGCAGGGTCCAGTTCACCTCCGATCTCATGCCCGCAGATATTACCGGGGTCTCTGTATGGAATCCTTCCAGCAGCGAGTTCGTGTTCAAGCCCGGGCCTGTTTTTGGAAACGTGGTTCTGTCCGACGAGATCAACCGGGCGCCCCCCAAGACCCAGTCCGCATTGCTCGAAGCCATGAGCGAGCGGCAGGTGTCCGTGGACGGCCGTCCGTTGCCGCTCCCGGATCCCTTCATGGTCGTGGCGACACAAAATCTGCAGGAGCAGCACGGGACGTACCCGCTTCCGGAATCCCAGCTTGATCGATTCATGATGAGGATAAACATGGGATACCCGGACCGGGATGCAGAGCGCCTCGTGGTGAGCCGGCAGACCCTCGACGATCCGGTCGATCTCGTGGAGCCGGTCATTTCGGCGCAGACCATGCCCGACCTGGTCGCCCAGGTGGATCGGGTGAAGATGGACGACACCGTGCTCGACTACCTCATGGAGCTCGTGGCCCGAACCCGCACAACGGATTTGCTCGCCATGGGCGTCGGCCCCCGGGGTGGAATGGACCTCCACCGGGCAAGCAGAGCGATGGCCACTTTGAAGGAGCGGGACTACTGCCTCATCGACGACATCAAGGGCCTGGCCACGTCGGTGCTGACCCACCGGGTGATCCCTGCGGGGGCCAGCGGTGACAGTGTGCAGGACAGGGAAACGGCGGCGCGGGCAATCGCGGAGATCGTCGACTCCCTGGAGATCCCCCTTTGAAAAACGCGCGGCCCGAGCACCCGCAGCCACGGATAAAACCGAGGCGAAGGCTCATGCCGCGAGGCCTGACCTTCACGCGGGACGGCAAGGTCTTCGTCCTCATCTCCCTGGGAGTCGGCTTTGCCGCGGTGAACACCGGAAACAACCTCCTGTTCCTCGTCCTGGGCATGATGCTCGGGATGATCATCGTCAGCGGCATCCTCTCGGAGATCACCCTGCGGAACGTCACGATAACCAGGCGTGTACCCAGAAGGGTGGAGGCCAATACCATCTTCCCCGCACAGCTCGCCCTGAAAAACGACAAGCGCTGGGCCGCGTCCTTCAGCGTGGAGCTGCGCGACGAGATAGACGGGCGCCCCTTTCGCAGGCGATGTTTCTTTCTCAAGATCGGGCCGGGATCGGAGAGATCGATCGCCTACCGGGGTGAGTTGCCTATTCGGGGCCTCTCGCATTTCGACGGGACTATCGTCTCCACGCGCTTTCCCTTCGGCCTCTTCGAAAAGACCCGGTTCATCGATCTGAAAGACGAAGTGATCGTATTGCCGGCGAGCGTCCCCGTTGACGCGCCCCCGCGCACGTCCATGACGAACGAGGGCGCCCTGCAATCCGGGGTGTGCGGATCGGGCCAGGATTTCCTGGAACTGCGAGAGATGGTCCCGGGCGACGATTCGCGCCGAGTGGACTGGAGGTCGACGGCCCGGCTCGGGCGCCCCGTGGTGAGGGAGACCGAGCGCGATGCCGAGGGATTTGTGGAGATTGTCCTTGATGCGTCACCCGTCGACGGGACCGACGTTGCCCTCGAAAACGTGGAGCACGATATCAGCGTGGCCGCCACCCTGATCCGCCGGATGACGGCGCGCGGCCTGAACATCAGACTGGTAACCTCGGGATCGGTCGGCCTGGAGACAGGCGGCGGCGTCGGAGCCGTCAGGTTACTGGAGCACCTGGCTCTTCTCGATCCAAAACGGATCGCGCGGGGGCCCGCCCCCGTGGGTCGAAGCGCGGAGGCCATCGTCATCGGTCGACGGCCAGAAGCGGTCGCATGAGGTTCGCGGCCACACAGAAGCTGTTGACGTTCCTCATGGCTCTGGCCGCATCGACCCCCATGATCCTGTCGGGCGAGGTGGGGCTCCCGGTTGCGGTGGGGTTCGGTGTCCTGCTCGTGGCGAGCTGGTTTCTGGAGCCGCCCCTTGTCGCGACCGTCCGGTATCGGCGGGTGCTCGCGGCGTTGATGCTCGCGACGCTCCTGGTCCAGGTCGTCCGGGTGGTCGGCGGCGCTCCCGTTGCGAGGGCGGCGCTGGAGTACGCCCTGATCCTCCTGGGCCTCAAGATGTGCGGCAGAAACCGCTTTTCCGACTACCAGCAGATAGCCGTCCTGTCGTTCCTGCAGGTGATCGGCGCGACCATCGCGACCTTCGATGTGTCCTACGCGGTCGGGTTCCTGGCCTTTGTCGTTCTGTGTCCGAGCGTCCTCTCGCTGGCCCACCTGCGAAACGAGATGGAGCACCGGTTTCGGCACGAGGACACCGTGGAGGGACGCGTCGCTCTGCGGAGACTCCTCGCCTCGCGGCGGGTGGTATCCGGGAAGTTCATCATCGGCACGGGGTTGCTCAGCATTCCCGTTCTGCTGGTCACCATCGCCCTCTTCATAGGATTTCCCCGATTCGGCCTGGGGTTCTTCGGGAGGCTCTCCCCGACGAACAGCATGGCGGGGTTTACCAGCGAGGTGAAGATCGGAGATCTGGACCGCACCCGCAGCGAAGAAATCGTGGTCCTCAGGTTCGAGCCGCTCGATGCCGACGCGGACCGGCCGGATCGCCTGTTCCTCAGGCTTCGGGGCGCCGTGTTCGACGTATACGAGAACGATACATGGAAACGCTCACCGCAGCGCTTCTGGAAACCCATGGCCGCTCGCGGAAAGCACTACTCCCTGGACAACCGCCCGGTGCCCGCCGGCTCGCCGGGGTATTCGATGATGCTCGAGTCCATGAACCCGCCCTTCCTGTTCGTGCCGGGCGGCACGGGTCTCATCGAGACCGAACCCATCGCCTCCGTGGGACTCCTGAAAAGGCGAAAGCTTTCGATCAGCCGCACGGGAGTGATCCGGTACGAGGATCCCTCAAGGGTGGGTATCCGGTACCGCGTCTTCATCACCGACGCAAAGCTCCCGGGCACGTCATCCGACGACCCCGCCTACCTGGCCACACCCCCGGGAACAGAGCCCATGGCGGATCTGGCTCGCGATCTCGCGGGGCAGGGGAGCGATGCCGTCCGGGCGCGAAAGCTGGTAGCCGGCCTCAAGCAAAAGTATCGCTACTCCGCAGTCTCCGAGTTTGGAGATGCGCTCGCCAAGGGTGACACGCCCCTCGACAGGTTCCTTTTTTCAAGGGGTTCGGGCACCTGCGAGCACTTCGCCACCTCCGCCACGCTGATGCTCCGCACCATCGGCATTCCATCCCGAATGATCACCGGGTTTTCCAGCGCCGACTACAACCCCATCGGCGGATTCTACGCCGTGAGAACAAAATCGGCCCACGCGTGGACCGAGGCCTACATCGACGGCGTGTGGACCACTCTGGATGCGACACCTGCCTCCGATGACGGGATTTTACGCGCCCCCCCGTCCACCCTCGCCATGGTGATCGACGCCATCGGAATGCGCTGGCACAGGCACGTAATCGGCTACGACGCGTCCACCCAGGTCGCGATGGCAAAAACACTCGCCGCCATGTGGAAAGGTTCGGGGAACTCGTCGAGCCCGTTCGAATACATCTCGTGGAAGTCGGTCGGACTGATCTTCGCCGTCCTGGTTCTCGCGATGCTGGGGTTTCGGCTGCTTTCCAGGTTCCGGTGGAACCGGCGTCGCGGGGGATCGGAGCGAAGGGTGATGACCCGGTCTGAGGCGGCGGCGACCTCCCTCTACCTGGAGTTCCAAAAACGGATGACGCGACTGGGGCTCGATCGGAAAATAAATCAAACACCGAACGAATATCTCTCATCCCTGGTTGCGCTCGGCGTCGATATCGGCGAGGCGCCGGCTCTGATAACCAGGCGTTACCACGAAGTCCGTTTCGGCGGCTTCGGGTTCGAGGAAGGGGAGATAGACCACCTGAAAGCGCAGATTCACGCCTTTCATTTTGACGAAGGATCAATCAGGATGAACGCCAGGCCTCCAAAATGATACTAAGTCCTTTGGTGTACGGTCTTTTTTGGTTTCCCGGCGTTCGGCCATGTGCTACCAAATATAGCCGTCCCCTATAACGTACTAAAAATGCATGTTTTCAAGTTGGTACGTGCGCCCGGTCCACGGGATGCGGGCAGAACATCGGTTGATTGTGTAACCGAAGGGGGCGAAGCCTATCAAAATGCTTGGCCAATTAAGGCATCTTTCGGCTTACGTCCCGCGGGTATAAAACCCGCGGCCACGATGCGCTTCGCGCAAGCCCTGTGGGCTTGGCCGGTAGCTCCAATGGGGTTCACGGAAACGTAGGTCATCCTGACCGCACCCTCATCAGGGCGCGGCACGAAGGCCGGCTTTGAAAAATCTTTCAAGAAAGGCTGATTCATGACCGGATATCTCGTCACCGGTGTCGCCGGGTTCATCGGCTCCAATCTGGCTGAGGAGATCCTTGCCGGGGGCCACCGGGTGGTGGGCGTCGACAACTTCCTCACGGGAAAACGAGAGAATATCGCGGCCTTCCAGGATCGAATGGAGTTCCACGAGGGGGATATCCGGGACCTGCCGCTCATGCGTAAACTGTGCGATGGAGTTGATTTCGTCCTGCATCACGCCGCCCTGGCCTCCGTGCCGTGGTCCGTGGACGATCCGGTCCTGGCCCACGATCATAATGTGACTGGCACCCTCAATGTGCTGGTCGCCGCGAGGGACGCGGGGGTGAAAAAGGTGGTCGCCGCCGTGACCTCGGCCGCTTACGGGGACACCGAGATCATGCCCTGCCGCGAGAATCAGCCTGCACAATCCCTCTCCCCTTACGCGGCCACCAAGCTCATGGACGAGATATACGCGGCCCTGTTCTCCAGGATTTACGGCCTGCCCACGGTTGGCCTGCGCTACTTCAACGTATTCGGCAAGCGGCAAGATCCGCAAAGCGCCTACGCCGCCGCCATTCCGGTGTTCGTGCACAAGGCCCTGCGCAACGAGCAACCGGTAATCTTTGGAGACGGGGAGCAGACACGGGACTTCGTCTACATCGAGGACGTCATCGAGGCCAACCTCAAAGCGTGCGAGGCGGGGCCCGAGGCCGACGGCCAGGTGTTCAACATCGGAACCGGCAAGAGCGTGACGATCAACGCCCTTTGCAACCGTATTCTCGAGCTTCTGGGCGTGGATCTTGCGCCTACGCACGGGCCTGTGCGACAGGGCGACGTGCTCCACAGCCTGGCCGACATCGAGAAGGCCCGGCGAATCCTGGGTTTTTCCCCAAAGTTTGACGTCATGACCGGCCTCGAGAAGTCCATCGAGTGGTACCGGGAGAACCTCTGAGCGAGAGCAATAAAAAGAACGAGCCGTACGTGCGAAGCGGCTACGCGCCTTCCGAGTTCGGACAGACCGAATACAGGGACGCGAGCTACTCATCCACCAACTACACGCAGGTGAGCTACCAGGGCTCACCCTATGAATCCGGAGCAAATATGAAAGAAGAGCTGATCGGCAAGATCAACATCAAGGACGCGGTGGTCGGCGTGGTGGGCCTCGGCTACGTGGGGTTGCCCCTGGCCGTGGAGGCCGCGAGCGCCGGATTTTCGGTTATCGGCGTCGACATCAGCGAACAGACGGTGGCCTCGGTGAACAGCGGGGAGTCTCACGTCGGGGATGTCTCCTCCGAGCGATTGAAGCCCCTGGTCGACAGCGGCAAGATCCGCGCCGTCACCGACTACGCACAACTCGCAAAGACCGATTGCATATCCATCGCCGTACCCACGCCCCTCACCAAGACCAAGGAGCCGGACATCTCGTACATCTCCTCTGCGGTCTCAGCGCTCCTTCCCCATCTGAGAGAGGGCGTGCTCGTGGTGCTGGAGTCGACCACCTACCCGGGCACCACCGATGAGCTGATTGCGGCGCGCATCGCGCAGTTGCCGGGCCTTGTCGTCGGGCAGAACATCTTCGTCGCGTTCTCCCCCGAGCGCGTGGATCCGGGAAACGAGAAGTGGGGCACCAAGAACACCCCCAAGGTGCTCGGCGGGGTTACGCCGGCCTGCACCGAGGTGGCCCGGGTCTTTTACTCGGCTATCGTGGACAGGGTGCACACGGTCGGATCGGCCACGGAAGCGGAGACCGTCAAGCTACTGGAGAACACCTTCCGCGCGGTCAACATCGGCCTGGTCAACGAGTTCCTGCTCATGTGCAACCGGCTGGACATCGACATCTGGAATGTCGTCGACGCGGCGGCCACCAAGCCGTTCGGGTTCATGCCGTTCTACCCGGGGCCGGGCATCGGCGGGCACTGCATTCCCCTGGACCCCATGTACATGTCGTGGAAGGCCAAGGCGGTGGACTTCTACAACCGGTTCATCGAGCTCGCCACCGATCTCAACGGCAACATGCCCAGGTTCGTCATCTCCAAGCTCGGGGATCTGCTCAACGATAGGGAACGCTCGCTCAAGGGATCGCGGATAATGATCCTCGGCATGGCGTACAAGAAGGACGTGAACGACCTGCGGGAATCCCCGGGGCTCGAGGTATATCGGTTGCTTCGCGAAAAGGGCGCCTGGGTGGAGTTCAACGATCCTCACGCTTCGAGTTTCATCTCCATGCTGGAAAAGACGGTGGAGTCCTCACCCGTGGACGAAGGGCAGCTGAAGACCTTCGACGCGGCGGTCCTCGTCACCGACCACACCGCCTTCGACTACAAGAAGCTGGCGAGCGACACCCCGCTGATCCTCGATTGCCGCAACGCCTTTGGATCGCGCGGCATATCCGCGAACCACATTGTGAAACTTTGACCCCGGCCGACCCCACCCCCTCAGTCCCCCTCCCCACCGCAGGGAGGGGGAAGAAAAAGGGAACGGCGATCAGCGCCGATCTCCTCCCCCCGCAG
>JAUVDV010000111.1 GCA_030595125.1 Deltaproteobacteria bacterium | reverse complement strand
TACCGGCCTGCCGGGCTCAGCTTTGACCGGACGGGATTTGCACCCGCTGGACGACTCTTCTGAATTTCAAGGCGGCATCGTCACCTTCCTTTCCCATCAGACCAGCATTGCCTGGTCGCATCCGACGGCGGACAAGCGTCATCGAAGCAGGACAAACGACCACGATCAGTGTTAACATTCTCCCCACTTCTACAAGGGTGCCGGACACATTTAGCTTGGAAGATGATGAGAATGCTCAAAGATAACTGCGTTCCTGTTTTGGTGGCCTTGGCAGCCGGCATTTCCTTTCTTGGCTGTTTGGGAGAGCCGATGTTGCATGCAGACGTGATTGAAGAGCAGGATGAAACGGAGATAATAGACCATCACCATTTGTTTTCTTATACGCGTTGGATTTATTTCAACAGCCCAGTAACCAGTTTACGTGTGGAGAGAGAGAGCGTTGAGATTTTGCGCCTGGAATGTTCGGAAAACAAAGACTGTTTGTGGGGATTGTATTGGACCGTAAAACAATGTGGGTTTTGGTTGGGAGAAAACGACGAAAAATGGGTTAGTCTTTCTTGTGAAGACGAATACATTGATGAAGAAACGGGAATAGTCATTACCTGTGACAGGCCCCTGGCAGCTCCTCCTGAAGATGATATTTGTATTTCAAGTGAGGATGAAGAGGGCATATACGAGTTCTATGCGGAGCAGAGCGACGGCGACAGTGTCTATCTGAAATGGAAATCCGAGTGGAATCGCGATCCGGATGGAAACGATTTTTGTAGCGTTTCAGCAGTCGGCAACAAAACTTCTTCATTGCTATGGCTGTTAATTTGAGTGCCTCCCAAGGGTGCCAGACACATTTTTTTTCATGATATGCGAGACATGATTTTTATTTATGTGACATCGGGGTGCGTATGCGGGACAGGGTGACTGTATTGCGGGACAGAATAACACGCTGACGGGACGGGGGAATTCAAATACGGGACAAGGGAACAAGTTTGCGAGACATAGATGTATGTCTGCGGGACATGCTTATTCAATTGCGAGACTGGGTAATGTCCGTTGGGGACACAAACAAGGAGGTATCCATGTCCCATACAAGGGTGCCAGACACATTATTTCCAGTTCTGACGGGCGGGTGGAAATCTGATATCATCTACTTTCAACGAAGTGCCATCGGAGGCTTTTGTGATGACGCGATATTTCCCGGCTTGTGTGGTTGCCGTGTGCGCTCTTTTTTTCGGCGCCGCAGCGAATGCGGTTGTCTACAATGCGGACCCGTCGGACTACCAGACGGTGCTCGGCCAGCTCGTGGCGGGGGATATACTGGAGCTCGCAGCGGGTGACTACACAGATGGGTTGTCCATCACCGACATGATCGGCACGGATGGAAACCCCATCGTCATCACGGGCCCCACGTCCGGCGCGCCGGCGGTGTTTCTGGGCAATTCGTCGCGCAACACGGTGAGCATCAGGCGCAGCGAGTATGTGACCCTCAGCCATCTGGAGATCGACGGTCTTCAGATCGCCTACATCGACGCGATCAAGGCTGAGGGCGACGTAGATAACTGGGCTCACCACATCACAATCGAATACTGCGAGATCACGGGGCACGACGCGAACCAGCAGACCGTGGGGATCTCCACCAAGGCCCCGGCGTGGAACTGGACCATTCGGTACAACATCATCCACAGCGCCGGCACCGGCATGTATCTTGGCAACTCGGACGGTGAGGCGGCCTTCATCGCGGGGTTGATCGAGTACAATCTGATCGCCGATCCGGAAGGCTACTGCATGCAGATCAAGCATCAGAACCCTCGGCCCGCCTTGCCGGACATGCCCGACGACGGAGAGACGACGATAATCAGACACAACGTGTTCATCAAGGATGACGACCCCTCGGGATCTGGAGATCGCCCGAACGTTCTGCTGGGACATTTCCCCCTGAGCGGCGAAGGCCAGAACGATCTCTACGCGGTCTACGGAAACTTCTTCTTTCACAATCCGCGCGAGGCGCTCTTCCAGGGAGAGGGCAACATTCACCTGCACGACAACATCTTCGTTGATTCAGCGAACGGCTGGCCGGCGGTCAACATCACGGCGCACAACGATGTGCCCAGGGATATCGCTTTCTACAACAACACCATCTGTCACGCGGATACGGGGATCTCGGTCACGGGAGTGGATGTCAGTTACGATCAGATGGTGATCGCCAACGCAGTGTTCGCGGCCGACCCGATAAGCCTGGTGACGGGTGTGGTGGAGTCGGACAACGTGACCGACACCGTTTCGGGCGCGGCGGCATACGTGATTGACGTGACGCTGGATCTCGCGCTGCTCGACATGTATCCCTTGCCCGGACAGCTCACCGGCGGATCCTACGAAACGGCGCTTGCCGATCTCACCGGGGATCCGGACTACGATCGGGATTTCAACGGCACGGTCAAGGACTTCACCTATCGCGGCGCGTACCACGGCGGCGAGAGCTCCAACCCGGGATGGCACCTCGCCGAAGAGATCAAGGACGAGGTGGTGGGCTCCGATTCGGACGCGGACTCCGATACGGACGCTGACACTGATTCCGACTCCGATACGGACGCGGGCGGTACTATCCCCGACGGGCCGACGGGCGGCACCCCGGCTGATGAGGACGGTTGTGGTTGTAGCGCGCCGGGAAGAACCGGCGGTACCGGATCACCGCTCGGCTTGATCCTCGCGCTCCTTTCCTGAAACCGGCGATAGACTCACCCGCTAATGCCGGTCCCACAAGAACAGGAAGGGCTGGTTCTTGTCCTCACCGGTGTCACCACCAGTGAGCAGCGGCGTGAGCCAGGCACCCCCATCCCACAGCACGTGATGAAGCTCTTGAGAGTCGTTCTGAGCGGAAAGCATGATCCTGTCCGACGTGGGTGAGGGATCGAGCATAACGCTGTTGCCGTTGTCTCCAAGGTCCGCCGCGGTGCCCGCTGCAGACCAACCATGCATCGTATTCCACGTGCGATAACTCAGCACATTCGTTGAATCGTCGGCTGCATACACCGCAATTGCCTCACCGGACATTCCCTCGAACGCCACCGCTACGTTGGGATAGTTCATGTTGTCGACCTGGCCCTGTGTCGCGATATGGGCGGGTTGCCAGGCAGCGCCGTCCCAGACGCTCAACCAGATATGCGAGTTGGTGCCGTCACCGCCGGTGAGCACACCGCACGCGATGCGATTGCTTGTTGGATCCGCCGCAAGGGTCGTCCAGCGAACCTCCATCAATGTCGCCGTCGTCGCCGGCGCCGGGAAGCTGCCCTCGGCTCCCCAGCCGGATCCGTCCCATATCCGATAGTAGCCGGCATCATCATTGTCTTTTCCGTAGACCACCATCGCCCGTCCGGAGACCTGCTCATAGGCCACGGAAATGTCGGTGTCGCCGGAGCTTATATCCAGAATTACCGCGTTCCCCCAGATCGATCCATTCCAGACCAGGGCGCCGTCCGCTCCGTTGACCGTCGTTACAAACACCATCTCGTCAGAGTTCGGACTGGCGGCCATCTTCATCTGCAGCGGCTCGCCACTGCCCGGGATCGTGGCGCCGATCTCCGATGACCAGCTGGTGCCGTTCCAGACACGGTAAGAAATGCTGTTGGCACTTGCGGTTCCGTTGTTCCATACCAACACCGCATCCCCTGACAGGTTTTCGTATGCAACAGCGAAGGACCAGTAGTAGCTCACGGACGCGGTCGCAAGGGGGTTGAATGTGAAGTCGTTCCAGTCCACGCCGTCCCAGATCATCCCTGTAATATCTTCGTTAACGTCTATTCCAACAGCGATCTTCTCATTGAGCACCGGAGAGGACGCACCAGTCATGATTCTCCAGCTCCCAACCGCCGCAGTCGTTTGCGTCGTACCAAAGGCCGAACCGTTCCACTGGGCATATCTGGGCACCGATGAAGGATTCTGACGCCATACTGCCATCCCGTCCGAGGTCTCTGTATCCGTGTCGGTGTCAGTATCCGTGTCGGTGTCGGTATCCGTGTCGGTGTCTGTGTCGGTGTCTGTGTCGGTGTCTGTATCCGTGTCGGTGTCAGTATCGGGTCCGGCAGAAAAAATAGTGAAGGCGTTTTGCAGCACCGCTTTCCTCCCGGCTGGATCCACAACTACAACATCGTACAACCCGGGGGGCTCCATGCCGGTTACCGAGCCCGAAAGACTGTCCTCCCCCAACCAGCTCACGTCCGTGAGCATATGCTCGTCCAATGACACGCTGAATGTGTCGATGATCTGGATACCCGCGTTGCTGCCGCACGTGATGTTGTTGATCATCGTGGGCCTGAACGACGAACCGCCGACGGTGACCGTCAGCGCATCTCCCTGGTTGCACCAGTTGGGCTCGATGGAAAGAACTTCTGGTGGAGGGCCGTCAGTCGGTGCAACGGCGCACGCATGGACGAACATGCAGCAAAAAATAAGAGCGACGAGTTTTGTTCCGATACCGTTCACGATTTCGCGTGCCCCCTCCCAAGTCATTATAGTCCTATGGATGGTGACAAATATGTTTTTTTATCCAAAAACGTGGCTCAGTTTGATCATGAACGTCTGTTCGTTTTCCTCGTCGAGGGTTCTCATTGTGTTTCCAAAATCTTGAGGTCTCTCCTGTGCAGCGCCCGCTGCGAGGCGCGTGTATACCAGATAGAGGGTTGAGCCCGGGACGTACTCCCACCGCAACAGGATCTGTAGCTGGAAGTCGGTGATGGCAAAGTCGGCGGCGGTGTCATCATACGTGGTGGGCGCGCTGGACTGATCGACGAAAAGAGACCTGTACTGGTCGTAGTCCGCGTTGGCGCACAGGATCTGCCCGTTGATCTGGAAGGTCAGATCTCTGGCGATGACGAGTGTCGACTTGAGCCCCAGATCGATCTGGTCTAGATCGCGGCGCCCGTAGATATACTCCTCGTCGGGTTCGTCTTCGTTCAGGACATCGACGTATGCCAGAGTGCCTACGATGTGCTTGTATCCAGAGGAGAGTTCCAGTTCTACCCGCCCCAGGCGCAGCTGCAACACGGGGAGCGTGTGAAAGTAGTACCCAAAAGCAGTGGAGCCGCTGCATACGTGAAATTTCACGCCGAAAACCGACTGGCTCGGCGTAGTGAGATCAAACCAGCCGCCGCCATGAGTGGGTCTTATGAGCGCGGGCCCGCCCCGCATTTCCCGATCGTCATTCCCCTCCAGCGAACCGTAACCGCCGATGTTCGTCCACCATCCACCAGTCCACTTTGTTTCAAAGTAGGCCACGGCCCACTTGCCGAGATCCAGGCTGTGCGTGTTCCATTCTCCGCCGAGCCTGGTGCCGACGTAAATCTGCATGAAGGGGCCGATCTTTTCAGTCTGCCTGACCTGCAAGTGACCCTCCAGACGGTGCAGATCATCCCTCACAAGGTAGCCCAGATCGTTCGGATCGAACCCCTCGCCGAGCATCTTGTATTCCACGTGGGAACGAATGTGCTCGCCGCCCCGTTTTTCTATTTTGGTCCAGAGCGCACCACCACTGGAACGTTCCCGCCCGAGCGTCTCGTCCAGTCTCATGCTCGCCGCCGTCTGTCCCTGAATGGAGTATTCCTTCCCGCCAGAGAGCAGGTTCCAGTCTATCCCGCCGGTGTACGATCCGTCGTTCCCGCCAGCCGGGTTGAGCGCTGTGCCCATCACTCCGAAGACTGAACCCTGATCGAGTTCTCCTGTCATCCTCAGGACCGCCGCGTTCGTCCAGGGTGTTCCGTCCCGGTCCTCGACTGCCGACGTGTCATCGAACATCACACTGGAGTCTGTGGGCATCATCAGCGCGTCCAGGATCCCAAGGGAGATCCCATTCGACGATCTCCCCGTTACCTTGACGGCGGTCAAGATCGGGGTAGTGGTCGGCGCCCTGTGGAGCGTTTCGTCATCTGCCAGAGAGATCGCGGGTGGAGCGCCGCCAATCCTCCTGGAGTAGAAGAGTTGAAGGGGAGTGGTGAACATCCCTGCTCCCTCCAGAAAGAACGGCCTCTTCTCGGCGAACTTGGTTTCGTAGGCGGTCAGGTTCAGTACCGCCTGATCCACCTCCACCTCACCGAAGTCGGGGTTGACGGCAATGTCCAGGGTGAGATCCGGAGCGAGACCCATCCTGGCGTATCCGCCGGCTCCGTAATTGAAACCGCGCGGCGTGGTGCTCCCGGAGCCACTGGTGGCGGTCGTTCTGGAAACATGGATCTCGGGCGTGACCGACAAGGGCAAACGCGGTGTTATGTTCTCCACTCCCTTCAACTCGCCGGCTGCCGAGATCCACCCGGCCATTTCCGGCGCGATGGGGCTGAAGGTGTCGCGCTCTTGCAGGTGAGCTATCCAGCGGGTTACCTGAAGTCCCCATGTTTTTGCGCCGCCCGGAAATCTGATCTGATCCAGGGGAATGGCGATCTCGACGGTCCACCCCTCTTCATCCACGCTCGTTTCCGAGTGCCAGATTGCGTCCCAGTTGTCGTCCCCCACCTTGTCGTTCAGCCACACCACGTCCCGCTGCACACCGGCCGGGTTGACCTTGAAGGTGTACCCGGTCAAGCTGTCGTTTCGCGGCGAAATGATGACTGCCACCGTATCGAAGTTTCCACCTCGATCCCGTCTTGTCATTCGGGAAACGATCGTGTCGGGATCATCCACCTCGCAACGAACGGCGAAGTAAATTGCCCGGTCATCGAAGACCGTCGCGAACCGGGTCGGGAAACTGGGCTCTACCCCGAAAACCGGCTGATTTTGAATGAAATCCTTGAACCAGTGCGCATCCTTCCACGCGGAATCGTCCAGGACCCCGTCTATGACCGGTGGTTTGAATACCCTCGTAGTTTGGGTAATGCTCTTTGCCGTCTGCGCACCGGCAACTTGCGCGAAAAGAGACGCCGTCAATACGGCCGTGCATATGTAAATCCATTTTCCCATTTAGTAAGTGTGCGTGATTCCGAATACTACCTTGAGCGGGGATCGGGAGGCGTTGACGACGGAGCCGTCGGTCTGGATTACCTCGTACTCCCGCACTGAGGGCGCCACGGGCACCGCCAGGTCCAGGGCGATGAGATACTGGCTCACTCCAAAGGCGAGTAGGTGAAGCCGAAGCCCGTATCCCACCTCCGTGAACGAGCGATCCTTCGTGAAGAGCCCATCGTATCCGTCTGGCCATGAGACTGTGCCCGTTCCCACGAAGAAGACTCCCTGGAACCTGTCGAACCAGGAGAAGAGCAGGCCTATTCGGCTCGCGTCCACGATGTTGTGGCGATACTCGGTCACCCCGTAGAGTCCGAGGCGACCGTATGTCTCGTCAGTCTCGAAACCCCTCAGGACCATGCGGTTGGACAGGGTGACAAACCTGCTGGCCGGGGGATCTCCCACCAGCGTGGACAGCCCGACGTAGGCCGCGAAGGTGTGGCCGAAAGACGGCGACCACAGCCCGAACATCCGCGCGCCGACGCTTCCGACATGGACCCCGTGCCCGTCGTCTGCGCGTCCCCCCGAGTAGGAGATCCAGCCGTTGACGGAGGTGCCGGAACGGGGATCGTAGAAATACAACCGGTCGTCGCGACCCAGAACAAGGGACGCCGAACCCATGGTTGCTGCGAAGAGGCTGTCTTTCGGGATCTCGCTCCCGGCGGTCTCGGTCTCACCGTTGCGGGAGATGGCCAGCGAAGGCCCGAAGTACCACATGCGTGAGTTGAGGGTTCGCTTTGGACCGAAATGCCGCAGGTATCCCAGGTAGCCGCCGTAACTCCTCGGCGCGTAGTTAGCTCCCACGTGGAATGAATTCGTCACGTCGTACAGGCGGCGCATTGAAAACGAGATCTGGATATGTGGCTCGTAAGTTTCAGAGTCCCCCCAGAAGAGAAGACGGGTGAGCAGCGGCGGTCTCCAGGGGAGCGGATCCATATTGTCCTTGAGAGGGTGATCCCCGGTAAGGGACGGGTCCTCCACGAGGCGGTGGTGAGGATCGATCGTCACGCTGTCCACCGGGGACCCGGAGATCCACTCCACGGTTCCCTCGGATCCCTCGCCGTTCCAGACGACCTCTCCGGCGTTGTCGTCTTCGTCGACGATCTTCACCGTGACCGGTTCAATGATATTGTCTCCATCTCGTGCGATTGTGACACGGTGGGAGATCCTGCCGTCCGCGAGCGGTTTGTCCGTCACCTGGACGACCGAGTAGTTGACGGAAGGATAGTCACCGTACCACTGGCTGTAAAAAGCATCCGCGTGTTTTCCGAGAAGCTCCGTCGCGGCCCGATCGAAGCCCGACTCGCCGGACAGGTAGCCGCCCACGAGCTTTGCCGTCGCTTCCTCTCCCAGGAGATCTTCGAGCTTGGCGAGCACCCGCCTCCCGTCCGGCAACCTGTTCATGAACTTCCAGGGGCGGTCCCGCAGGGGATCCGGTTCCTCCGCTGACAGGGAGTATGACTCGCGAAACGGAACCTGGGGCGCGTAGAGCAGGGTGTCGACGTACGGTATGAACGCGGCGAAACCCACCAAATCCTTGACGCTGGTCAGTCCCCCGTGGACCTCGTCCGCGTAGACATCGCCGATCAGTCCTCCGGCCACCTGGGCCGTGACGTACCTTCGCATGGGTGAATCGGATTCGTTGGTCTTGTTGGCGGCGAGTGCGGATCCGAGAACTCGGGACAGCGCGATATCGTGAAACGAGAGCGCCCGTTCCAAGTGGACAAGTCTCCAGGTGCGGTCGGACACCAGCACCGGTCCGCCGGAGGTCTGGGCCAGGCGATCCCATGCGGGGATCTCCACCATGATGAGGCGCCCGCGCAGGCTGCATCCCGGTGCGAGACGGCGCATTGCACTTGCGGTGGACTCGAGGACCGAAAGGCCCCGATCGGCGAAATCGATCTTTCCCGCCGTCGGGATGCCCCGGGGAACTCCTTTCTCGTCGCCCCGGGTGTCCTTCCATTCGGATTTGTGGGGCCGGACCTCCGAGCTTACGTATACCCCCTTGCCCCATTCGAAGTCGCGTTCCGCCACCTCCATCCGATCCATGACGATCAGGGTCAGGACATCCGTGCGAATGTCTCTGCCCTCGATCAACTGATCAGTTTCACTCGGGGGATGGACGCGATCGTGGATCACCGCGCCTCGTCCGCCGGGAATCTGAACGTCGACGTGTGCATCGATGTTCTCGGGGGGGAGTCCCGTATTGCGACCGGTGAGATCCGCCATCGGCCGCGGGAACCATCCCCCCGCGAGAGAGACAACGCCCCTCCAGCGCCCGAAGCGGCCCCGGCGTTGCGGGATTGTCACGGTAAAAGAGATCTCCAGGGCGCCGGTCTCGTCCGGTTCCATGGGGGTGTCGAGATGCACCAGCGCGACGACGTTCTTTGCGTCTTTCGGAGTGCCGCCTTGCGGCATGGGCATGTACTCGATGGAGCTGTCTTTGAGATCGTCGCCGTTCCATGCGGGGTTGGAGATCTCCATTTTTCCGATGCTCTTTCCCGCCGGGTAGATCCAGTTGACCGTGCGATCCGAGAGGCCCTCGCCGGGTTTGGTGAAGCGGTTGGGATAGAGCCACAGAGGGATCGAGTCCAGCGCCTCACCCGTGTCGTTGGTGATCGTCAGCCGAACGATACCGTGGAGTGATCGATCATCGTCGTCGAGGGCGGCGCCTATCGATACGCTTACCGTCGGTTTGCCCCCGTCGTTTGCGAATGAGCTGCTCACCGCCCCCGTCAGCGCCGTGGCTATTGTCGCCACGGTTGCAATGACGAGTATTTCAGGGCGGCGGCTCATTCGATGTTTCTAGGCTCCCATGGGATAGATAACCATCCAGTCGCTACCGTCGTAGTGCATGATGATCGGCATCCACTCGTCCGTGGGCTCATCGTGGACGCCGCCCACCGCATACACGTCGTTTGCCCATCCGTCCTGGCCGGTGGTGGTGTCGGCGCCCCACACATCATAAAAGATCACATTTGCGCCCTGGGACATGAAAGTCCATGCGACCCCGTCCCAGTGCCCGATGAACCCTCCGTCTCCGACTACCCAGACGTCGTCAAACTCCCTCGCCCAGACGCCGCGCAGATTCTCGGATCCAATTTGTTCCTTGGTGAAGGAGTCCTTGGAGAAGGAGATGCCGTGAATGCCGTAGTAAAATCCTTCGTTCGCGGCCATGTGGATCGTTCCGTCGGATGTGCCGGTGACATCGAAGGGCGCGTGTTCTTCGCCCCAGGGAAGGCCGGCCACGGTCAGCTCGTGCCAGTTACCGCCGCTGAAGTGAATCAGGCCGCCGCAAGGGAAATCCACTCCCAGATTGCAGGAGTCCCGCAAGCCGCCGACGTAAACATCATCGGAGGAGTTCCCCCACACCGCGAAGAACGGGCGATCGGCCCACCAGAGTACGCCGTGATCGATCTCGGTCCAGGCGCTGCCGTCGTATTGGACGATCGTGCCCCCTGTCCCCACGACGTATCCGTTGTTCAGTCCGTCCATCCATATATCGAGAAAGCCCGAGTCGGCGGGGCCGACGTACTGCATGTCCCACGTGGAGCCGTTGAATTTCTCAATGGACGCGTATGTCGTCGAGGGGCCGTCCTCCTCCGTTTCAACGAACCAACCCACCGCATAGACGTTGATTCCGTCGGTGCGAACGATGTCGTAAATATGACCTTCGGGGTCCGCAACCTGGAGCCAGTTGATTCCATTCCACACCAGGGTGGGCGTGTCGATCCCGCCGAACCATACATCGCCCCCAGAGCTGCCCCAGACCGCGCGAAAGCCGCAAGGTGCGTCCAGCAGCATGTCCGTATCGGTGTCAGTGTCGGTGTCCGTGTCGGTGTCCGAATCCGAATCCGAGTCTGAATCCGAGTCTGAATCCGAGTCCGAATCCGAGTCTGCGTCAATCGTTCCGCCGCTCCCCGGCCAGTACATTTCACTGCGTCCGCAGGCGGCGATCGCCGCTATTGCGATCAGGGCGCAAAAAAGACCGAACCGTCGTCTGGTGTTTTGCATGAGAAGAGCATATCCGAGGCGTTGAAGTATGGTCAAACGAGGGGGGGGCGGGTCAGCGCAACGGGCGGCCGATGACGAGTTCGGTGGGGACGACCCAGTCGGGCTTGGTGTGGCTTCCAACCCATCCGTACCCCGTCGGCTGGGCCTTCTTGTCGGTGGGGATGAGCAACACGCCGGTGCCGTAGCCGGTCACGTCCGCGTCCCGCGAGTCGTCCTCGTGCTTGAACTTGCTCGCGTCGGCGATGCGCACCAGGATCCCCGGGACCGGCCCGTGATTGATCTTGGGGCTTCCCACGACGAACGCCACGTGCCCCGTGCTCTTGGAGGGAAACCACTTGGGTCTGATCCACGCGATCAGATCTCCGGGGCGCGCATGAGCCGCGGTCCTGACGCGTTCCCACGGGCCTCGCTTTTCACCGATGGGGATCCTGGCGATCTTTTTAAAGAAGTGAACCGCCAGGGGTCGCCTTCCGTTGGGCTTGCCGACCACGCGCAGGGCGTTGGGCGCGGATCGGCGCAGAATCCATGCGGCCATGCCCGAGCAGTCAAAGAAGTACTCTCCCCGGTGTGGCCTGACCCGGGTGACGTGCTGGTACCTGGTCTCCAGCAGGGTTTTCTCGATCTTCTCGATGATGTTCATGACCTTCACCGTGGCGACGACGCGCTTTTTGGCCTTCTTCTTCGCGGCGTGGGCCGAATCTGAAACGACGATCGCGGGAAGCCCCAGCGCCAGGATCAGAACGACCGGCAGGAGACGATGATGTGAAGGTTTGCGTGCCATCTATTAATTGAGACGTGCACGCGCCCGAGAAGTTCCACATTTATTGGTAAATTGATTGTAAAAATCGGTGCTTGCTCACCAGACTTGTTCAGTACTTCACCGGAGGGTATGCTCGCCGGATGATCGGTAAGCTCACAGGGAAGATCGCGGGGAAGAGCCCCGAGGGTGTGTTGATCGACGTGAACGGCGTCGGATACGACGTGGTTCTACCGCTGGGTACCTTAGCCGGGCTTCCGCCGACGGGAACCGAAATATCCCTGTCGATTCACACCAACGTGCGCGAGGACGAGCTGCGCCTGTTCGGGTTTGCAAACGAGGGCGATCGCACAGCCTTTCGTACCATGATCAAGGTGAGCGGCGTCGGCCCCAAGTTGGCGGTCGCCGTGCTCGGGGCCCTGTCCGGGGATCAGCTCGCGTCGGCGGTGAACGAGGGAGATACCAGGCGGCTCACCGCCATACCGGGGATCGGCAAGAAGACCGCGGAGCGCATGATCCTGGAGCTGGGCGGCAAGCTCACCCCGGGGAAGGGCGCGTCTTCCGACAGTCCCGTGGGAGTTCTGGGGGAGCTGTCGTCCGCTCTCGTCAACCTGGGCTTCAAACAGGCCCGTGTCGACAAGGCCATCGCGGCCATCGAAAAGAGCGGCGATGTGAATCGGCCGTTTGAGGATCTGTTGCGCGAAGGATTGGCGGCGCTGCGTGAAAGAGGATAGCTGACGCAATATGACTGAAGACCAGACAGATCGCGGAGTCGTCGAGCCCGAAGCCCTCGAGGACGAGCGCAACTTCGACGTGGCCCTGAGGCCGGTAGATCTCAATGAATACGTGGGCCAGAAAAAGCACGTGGATAATCTTCGCGTGTTCATCGAGGCCGCGCGTCGGCGGGGCGAGGCGCTGGATCACGTCCTTTTTTGCGGTCCTCCCGGTCTCGGCAAGACAACTCTTGCTCACATCATCGCACGGGAGATGGGCGTCACCATTCACGCCACATCCGGCCCGGCAATCGATCACAAGGGAACGCTCGCGGCGCTCCTGTCGAAGTTGAGCCCGAGGGACGTGCTCTTCATCGACGAGATCCATCGACTGAACCCGGTGGTCGAGGAGAATCTGTATCCGGCGATCGAGGATTTCGAGATCGACATCGTGGCGGGGGACGGGCCCCACGCTTCATCGTACAAATTGCCATTGAACCCATTCACCCTTGTGGGCGCGACCACGCGGACAGGGCTGCTGACTTCTCCGCTGCTGTCTCGGTTCGGCGTCAACATCAGGCTCGATTACTATCCCGCCGAGGATCTGGAGAAGATCGTCGTTCGTTCCGCCGGGCTTCTCGATGTTCCGGTGGACGCAGACAGCGCGATCGAGATCGCAGGCAGGGCCAGGGGAACCCCGCGAATCGCAAACCGCCTCCTTCGCCGTTTGCGGGATTTTGCGCAGGTGGAGGGAACGGGGAAGATAGATCTGGATTGCGCGCGTCACGCACTGGAACGTCTGGAGGTGGACGAGGCCGGGTTCGATGAGATGGACCGGAAGATCCTGCTCGCCATCATCGAGAAGTTCGACGGCGGACCGGTCGGGATCGAGACCATCGCCGCGGCGGTATCGGAGCCCCGGGACACCATCGAAGACGTTTACGAGCCGTACCTCCTCCAGAACGGCTTTCTTCAGAGAACCCCGCGCGGGAGAGTGGCCACGCGGCATGCATACGCGCACATGGGAATTCCCTTCAAGGACGATCCGCAAGGGAGTCTCATTTGATCTCGCTTTTGCCGTCTCCGCCGCTGGGGCGGGATTACTACACCGAGTTCATCGAGGGCTCGCGGTGGCTCAAGAAGGAGCAGGCCGACGCGCGCACGGCGTGGTTCGAAGACCTTTCGTGGGAACACAAGGAAACGACCCTGTTCAGGTTCGAGATGCTGCTCAAGGGTCTGGTCTGTTTCGGCAATCCGGCAAACCACCCGGGGCCTCACCTTGGCGAAGACCTGATCATGAGCCGGAATTTCAATAACGAGCTGTTATTGGTGCGATCGATAATGCGGGGCATCGCAAAGACCGGCCGAGTCCTTATCGGAGACAGGGATCATTCTTCAGTTTTCAAGCGGTACCTGGAGAGTGTGGTGTTGCAGGACCATACCCGCGTGCAGCTGGCGAAGAAGGCTCTGGCCCAGGACACGCCGGAGCAGAGTCTCACCCTGCTCGTCGAGGCGCTCAGACACCATCTGGATGTCATGGAGGGGTTAATACCCGCGTCCGAGGTCTCTTTTCGGTTGTTTTCATCGGTGATCAAGCTGGTCCAGCGGGAGATCAATCGCTCCGAGTATTTCGATCCCCTGGCCTCCTTCGAATTCAGGGTCGAGTTCGACAGAATCAAGAACGTGGAGGTGCTCGAGGTCATCGCAAACATCGAGAGCGATCCCTCCAGACGAGTCGGGGCGCTCGCATTCCTGTCCCTGTTTCGGATGATGAGATACCTGGATCTCATTGCAAAGGAACAGTCCGAAGGTTCGAGCATGGGTCCCCTGTTCGCTTTTCTCGCGCTGTTTCGTTCGGACGCTGGCGCCCTCGCGGCTTTTCTTCGCAAGGACGCCGCAGTCTGGATGTCAGAGGGTTTCGGGCGTTTGTACGAGAGCTACCAGCCGGAGATGGTCCTTGGCAGGTTCGACAATCTCGTCGTTGAATTCGACAGGTTGAAGTCTCTGAGGGAACTCCTTGGTTCCATGGGAAACCAGCTGGAGCTCGAGCTGCGCAAGATGTACGAGTATCACATTCCGGCCCTCGAGACCGTGGAGAGCAAGGACGACCTGAGTTCGAGCATATTCAAGGCCACCAGTTCACTGCGGAGCTTCATCCAGAACGCCATCGTCCTCATTGCCAGAGAGTTTTTCCCCGAAATCGAGGGTGAAAGGTTGTTTGTCGATTTTTCCTCGGACCGGGCACGGTCGGAACGCCTGCGCCGGGACATCTGGATGTTCCAGCAGATCCTGCGCGCGTTTGTTGCCAAGGCAAAGAGTTCGGTGGGCGTGACCGATCAGTGGTCCGGGATGAGCTCGTTTCAATTTGTCAGGGAATTCGTCAAGTATTTCAAGTCCATGGGATACCAGCTTCTTCGTTACTCGGACTATGAGAGATTCGACAAGTTCATGGTCCTGGTCAATCGCCTGAGAGACGGAGACGTGCTCGAGGTGCAACGCCTCTCAACGGTCGTGAGTGAGTGCGAGGATTTCCAGGCATTCCTCGGCCAGATGTTCGAAGCGGTCAGCCGTCGCGAGGAACTGGCCGGTGAACCGTTCGACCGAAAAGACGCCGCGCGAACGCTAAAACTGTTTTTGGGCCTTTGACGGGACACCCCCTTGTAAGGAAACTACTTTACTATTAAGTTACCCTCGTTCCTGCAAAATCAAGGTTTGTGAAATTCCACGGAGTTGAAGATTATCCGATTTTCAAAAAACGGTATTCCAAAGAGGTTGAAGGTGAAAAAACGAATTTCAAGCATTGGTGTTTTCGTTGCTTTCCTTGTCGTCTTCGCGGCGCCTGTGGCCTTTGCCGAGGTCGTCTCGGCAGAAGTTTCGGTGGAGAGCTCGGTGGAGCCGGACGCCAATAAAGACCAGTGGAAGGAGCCGTGGCGCGGAAGCTCGTTCACGTATCGCAACGTGGCGACGGCGGTGACTTTCAACAGGGACGCGGAGCTCGGGTACAACCCATATTACGCCATGTCGTGGATGTTCGGTCCGAGGTGGTGGATAGGCGACGTGTTCAACATGTCGGCGAGCCTTAGCCTGACGCGTGAGTTGACTCATTCGGACTGGTCA
>JAUVDV010000157.1 GCA_030595125.1 Deltaproteobacteria bacterium | reverse complement strand
GCCGAACCCGGCCCTGACGGTAGCCATAGGAGCGGACACGGCGAACGGGCAACTGGCGCCGGATTCGAGTTATCAGAAACCGTTTTTCAACAGGTATACCGCGATCTATCTTGACCTGCGACTCGACTTCGCCGGTCTCACATCGCAACTAACCTCAAGCGAGGAGTAAGATCATGGGCATCAATGCAAAGAGAATTCTGGGGACTGGATTTATCCTTCTGATCGCGGGCATCTTGTTCGGAGCGTGTGCGCAGGAGCGAGATCCAATCGATCGGGTACAGCCCTACGCGCTGCCCAAGACATTCTTCATCGGCGAGGACTACCAGAGCGCCGACGATGATCCCGAGTTCTGGAGCCAGAACACCATGATCGACGTGGGTTACGGCGCAACGGAATTTGGACAGTTCACGTCCACCTTCGCGCAGCCGATGGCGCGGCTCAAGTGGCAGATCACCGAGGACCTGCTCATTGGTCGCGCGTCATACGAGCGCATCAATTACACGGACGGCAAGGGTTACGCCACCGGTTTCGAGACTCAGGACGGTGTGGTCGTGGCCGCGTTCAGAGTTGTGAGCCATTTCGATATCGTGAACAGCTACAACCCCACCACGGGCGAGAAGCTGAACGTGATCGAGGAAAACACTTACGACCGTCCATGGTACGAGCGTGAGTATGTTCGCGTGGACTGGTCCAAGAACATGAACACGGACTCCTACGATTTCGACACCCTCTCCCTCATCGGTATGTATGGGAGTTATGGTTATGAGGCGCTGTCCTACTATGTCGAGGACCCCAGCGACGAGGACGCGCCGTATTTCGATTTCGAAGGCGGTTATTTCGACGTGACCACCAAGGTGTTTGCAAAGCCCGGCATGGTCGACCTGAGCCACCTGGGCTGGTGGATCAAGCAAATCCCCGCTTGCTACCTGGACGCGGATTTCTTCGGTGGATCGTACCCGTCCGGCACCTGCAATCCCATGGAGCTGACCCTCCGTCACTCCTTCCGCCGCGTTGTTGACAACGACTTCCACCCCCTCGAGTGGGACGGATGGCGTTTCCAGGCGTTCGGCGGTTTCGCGTGGACCGAGCGCATGGGTTACACGCGCAACTACGGTATGACAGACGCGTTGCATCACAGGTTCCTGTCCCAGTTCCAGATCTGGGAGCGTGCTCATTATTACGGCAACGAGTGGAACGGACCCGGTACATGGGCCAAGGCCGAGGGCGGCGTGATGGAAGCGCCGGTGGAGTGCTACACCCCCGAGTCGACGCCGTACGGCGGGGATCCCAATCGGGACAACAATGACAACGGCACCGCCGATGAGTGCGAGGCCGTCACTGTGGCGACCGGGTTTAAGGGCTCCCAGTGCGACACGTACACCCAGAAGTGCACGCTGCCTTTCCGCGTCCGTACACCCCTGAAGATGGCCTGGTATTACACCAACAATAGCGACCAGAGGTACTTCGAACCCTCAGCCCTCGCGGTGCACCAGTGGGACGTGGGCCTGAGAACGGCCGTCCGGGCTGCCCAGTACTCCGAGTGCATGGTTTCGGCCGACGGTGGAGTCAAGGAAGATTGTAGTCGGGACTGGCCCATCTACTTCGGTCAGCAGGGCGACAACGACAACGCCATTTCCCTGTCCCTGGAAGTGGACGACTGCCGCAACAACCGCACGCACCCCGAGTGCCAGAGCGACGATGCCAATATACAGCTGGCGTGTTGTAACGCCCTTGCCGTCTCCATCGGCGAGGCGCGGATGGTCAGCAAAGAGGTTCAGAGCATCGCGCAGATGGATGAGACCATCGTCATGTGCCACAGCCCGGTGGAAGCCAACGACGATGCGGTGTGCGCTCCGCCGAACCTGCGGCTGCCCGACAACACAACTGCAGAGATGTGTGACACCGCTCGCGAGGAGGGCAATGCCGATATGCTGGAGGTCTGTCTTGCTGCGCGCAACGTGAGGCGCGGCGATCTTCGCTATCACTTGGTCAATGTGATCAAGGAGCCGGGTACCAGGACGCCCTGGGGAATCATGACCAGTGCGGTCGACCCGCTCAACGGGCAGACTGTCCAGTCTTGCTCCAACGTCTGGGCGTGGGTGAACGACTACTGGGCCCAGCGCCTGGTCGACTATATGCGTTTCGCGGCCGGTGAGATCAGCGTGGAAGAAGTGACCGAGGGCGAGTACATCAAGAACTGGTCCGAGGCGTCAGATGCGGCGGGCCGCTCCGGCATCCACGGTACTATGACCAAAGAAGAAGTGAACAGCCGGATGTCAAACTTCCTTCATAAAGATCTTCCCGAGCCCGGGCTGCACAAGAAACCTCAGATCGCGAATGATATCGAGGTCAAGCTCAGGCAGGTCAATCATGAATTCACGGGTGTCATGGCCGACTCGCAAGCGGCCACCACCACCGGCCCCATCTACCAGGCTCGCCTGGACTCGCTTCGAGGTACGGAGGTAGAGGCGGAGCTCATGAATCACCAGATGCAGCAGCTCTACGGCGTGGATGATATGTTCCTCTCGAGCAGCATCATGGACATCGTTTCGCCCCTGCGCGGCGGCAATCTGGCCATGCGTCAAAACATGGATCGCATGAAGCAGAACGCCATGGCCGAGCGTGGCATGTGTGAGATTGAGATGGCCCCGTCCCCGGTGGCGGTCAACGGTCTCAGCAAGATCATGGAGACCAAGTTTAGCCCCTTCAACGCCGATGACTCTCCGGGCGAGCAGCAGGACCGTGCCGACAAGATGGTCGACTACATCGCCCGCAGGGCGCATACATCGGTCATCGTTCACGAGATGGGGCACGCCATGGCGCACCGCCACAACTTCGTTAGCTCGTCCGACGCTCACTTCTACCGGCCGCAATACTGGCAGCTTCGCACCAAGGACAACACGATCCCCGGGGTCAGCGCGCTTACGGACATGACGGACCCGACGGGAGAGACAACTCTGGGCCCCCGCTACTTCGATCCTGTTACTCCGAACGAGGATGAAAACCTCATATGGATGTGGTCTCACTCATCGGTCATGGACTACGCCGGCGAGGCCACCCAGGACTTCCTGGGCCTCGGCGCCTGGGATATGGCGGCCCTGCGCATGTTCTACGGTGACAGCGTGGCGGTTTATCCCAAGTCGTATGCCGACGTGGAAGGAGGCACTTCGCTGCCGGGGAACCGCGCCGCCAGCATCATGAAGAAGATGGATAACTTCGGAGGCATCCTCGGGTTCAGGTACGACCTGGGCGACAACGACATTCATTACAGCCAGCTCTCGGACAAGTACAAGTACAACCTGATTCAGAATTGCCACGAAGTAGACATCAATGAGTTCATCCCCGGTCGTTATAACGAGGAGACGGAAGGCAAGTGGCATCCGGTCCTGGACGGCGAGATCGTGTCCCCCAACGGCGACGGTGTTTACACACGTTGCAGCCAGCCCAAAATCGACTATGTGCCTTGGAGGACCTTGCGTCCGCCGACCTATGAGCAGGCGCCCAAGTACTCGGATGGCGAGGTGGCCTACCTGAGAGCGACGGAGGACAATTTGGAGTACGGCGGCATGGTGGACCGGGACGGTCGTGTTCGCGTACCTTACGGCTTCGCCACTGATCGCTGGGCCGACATCGGCAACGCGGCGGTGTACCGTCACGACAACGGTGCGGACACTTACGAAATCTTCAACTTCCTGATAACGCAGCAGGAGCTGTTCCTGATCTTCGACACCTATCGCCGGGGCAGGATGACCTTCTCGGTGAGCGGCGCCGCCGGTCGTATCAACGGGCGCTACAACGGAAAGATCCGTGACGGCGCCAAGGGGCTTTCCCTGCAGCGCAACTACCTCACCGAGCTGGGTGCCGAGTGGGGTATCGCGGGCGACGTCCTCTGGGACTATGCCGCCTCCGAATGGTACACGGACAGCGTCATAGCCTCCACCATGGCGTTCGACCATTTCGTGCGAACGGCCCAGCGACCCCAGCCTGGTCCGCACCTGTTGCCCGAGTACGCGAATGATGTTTACGGCGAGGTGTTGCGTTCCGCCGAGGATTCGCAGTGGGAGGGAACACCTTCCGTCAGCGTTCCAAACGGCGCGTACGGAACCGATGGATCTTTCGGCACGATGGCCCCGGGTGGCAAGCTCGTGGAGAATCGGCTGGATGAGACCCAGGGCGAATATTCGGCGAACTACACCATCAACGCCGGCTCCTATTACGACAAAATCTGGTCCGCCATGATGATGACCGAGTCGGTTGACAACTTCATTTCCGACTCCCGGGGCGATTTCGTGGACGGCCGGTATCGCGCATGTTCGCTGGCCGATCTGCTCCCGGACGGATACCGCAGGTGGGTTGCGAATAACCTCACCAACGACGAGTTCCTCAAGGGCGTCAGGGTGGCCACAGACTCCACCGGCACCCCGCTGGTCGAAGATACGACCGACCTGTTCCCGAGCCAGGGGATGGGCAACACCATGTGGTGGGGCGACGAGCCTATGTCCTGTTTCCCAGTGGAAGGCACCACCGTGTGCGGCGCTTACAACACCACCGTCGATCTTGGCGACGAGCCTGCCCATGTGGCAGTGATCGAGTCCCAAATGGGTTGGGAGGCGCAGAAGTACCTCATCACGTGGACATACGCCTACTTGCCCGAGAACGACCAGCAGTGGTGGAAGGATATGCTGTGGCTGTGGGATGTCACGGGAATCGATGACAGCGCCATCAACCTGGATTACCGCATGAAGTTCCACAACCCGGGAGGCAGAACCTTCCTGGCCAGGCGCTTTGGCAGGGAGACCATCTTCGGCAAGGAAGTAGAGAAGGGTGTGGCCGCCCGCGTCCTCGAGTACGCCAACGGGCTGCTCTACAAGGGATACGAGACCACCGGCGTGGACGACGATGGCGACGGAACGGATGATTGGTACGAAGTCGTGCGCAACATCGATGGCGACCCGATCGTGTTATACGATCCTGCGATGACGGACCTGAACTACAACCCCCCGACGTCGGGTTGCAACACCAACACCAATATGCACTGTACCTGCGAGATGAACCGCGCCTGCATGGAACTCGAGCGCTACATGTCAGTCATTGACTGGATGTGGTACTTCGCGGGATCCTCCTCGCATGGGGTGAGCGACTGGGACGATATGATTGGAATCTATGGCTAACCCCATCCCGGCCTTCCCCTGGCGGCAGGGGAAGGGGAAGATGATGGGGGCCGGCATTTGGCTGATCTGGTACTGTCAAGAGCCGTCCCCCGCAGTCAAATGGTGCATTCATGTCCCTATTGCCCGTACGTGGGACTGTTCTTTTTAGGTTGATGTTAATAAATGCAAAGGGTTATATACCATGCCTCAGGGCTTGAGGTGCCCTGGCACGTCTACTGCAAGGAAACGGTTATCAGGGTGTGCCTGGGGCATCCCGCAAGCATCGAGAAGGGTACAATACGAATGCTAAACAGCCTCGAAAAACGGACATTGGTCGTCGCCGGTCTTTTTCTACTGGTTATTGTGGGGTTCTCCCCGGCGCTGAGGGCCGAGGTCGTCTCGGCAGAAGTTTCGGTGGAGAGCTCGGTGGAGCCGGACGCCAATAAAGACCAGTGGAAGGAGCCGTGGCGCGGAAGCTCGTTCACGTATCGTAACGTGGCGACTGCGGTGACCTTCAACAGGGACGCGGAGCTCGGGTACAACCCATATTACGCCATGTCGTGGATGTTCGGTCCGAGGTGGTGGATAGGCGACGTGTTCAACATGTCGGCGAGCCTTAGCCTGACGCGTGAGTTGACTCATTCGGACTGGTCA
>JAUVDV010000063.1 GCA_030595125.1 Deltaproteobacteria bacterium | reverse complement strand
GCCGAATACACAACAGATGGAGAGTTGATCAAAATCAACAAGCCGAAGAGAAAGAGAAAATCAACCAAGGCAGCATGATGACAAAAGCGGACATTTTAAAAAGCTTATGATGCGGACTTGTTTAGTTGCTGCTGACACGATATCAGAATGGCTAAAAAAACCCGCCATCGCCTCCGCAGATTGGCAAACATACACACAGCTGGTTTATAGTTCGGCCGAAGCGATATTCCTCCACCAGAGAGCACAACCATGTCCACCGGTAGAAAATCTCTTAAAGAGCGACTGAACGAAGGATTCAAGGCACGCGCCGGCGAGAAGATCCCCACTTCGTCATTGGCTCGACTGGGGCGCACGGCCTTCAACATGGTGCGTGGCGGCAGGTTGGTGCTTGGCAAGAAGGGCAGGGACGGAGAAGAGCCCGAGATCGACATGGACAGAGTTGTGAAGATGATCAACTCGGTGGGCAAAATGAAGGGTGTGGCGATGAAGATGGGCCAGATAATGAGCTACATCGACGTCGCCATCCCCGACGAGCTTCGCGACGCGCTCTCGGTGTTGCAAACCCACTCCCAGGCAATGCCCTTCGAGAAGGTGAAGGCCCAGATAGAAGACGAGCTGGGTGCAAACGCCTCGGTTCTGCTGGCGAACATGGATCAGGTCCCGATCTCGGCGGCTTCCATCGGGCAGGTTCACAAGGCGATTCTCCCAGACGGTACGGTGGCGGCGGTGAAGATTCAGTACCCGGAAGTGGCGAAGGCAATTGAGTCCGACTTCGGCCCCGCGTCTGTGGGAACCCGGTTGGCGTCCCTGTTTTACCCCAACGCCCGGATAGACGATTTTGTGAAGGAGGCGAAGGAACGCTTCCTGGAAGAATGCGATTACCTGCACGAGGCTTACTGCCAGGATCGTTTTCAAACGCTGTACCGGGATCACCCCATCCTGCTTGTTCCGAAGGTCTTCGAGGAGTACTGCTCCCGACGGGTTCTCACCACGGAGTTCATTGACGCCATGAGCTTCGACACCTATCTGGAGACCAACCCTTCCCAGGTGGATCGCGACAGGTTGGGTGAGGCGCTGTTCGAGTTCTACATGGGGTCCCTGTTCAGAAACCAGCTGTACAATTGCGATCCCCACCCGGGCAATTACCTGTTCCTCGCCAACGGCCGCATCGCGATGCTGGATCACGGCTGCACTCGCCAGTTCGACGCCAGGATGGTAGCCAAGCTGGCCAATCTGACCCGGGCCGTACACTCCGATACTCACGACGCCATCCATCGGGCATTGATCGGCCTCAAAATCGTTCAACCCAATAAAAAATATGACTTTGAGACAATCCGAGGGTTCCTGCGCGGGTTCTACGGACCCATGCTGGTAGACGAAGTCAGAGGCGTTGACCTGAGTTCCGCGATGGATTTTCGTGAGATGCAAAAGAAGAAGATGCAGTTGATGAAGTTCTCGTTGCCCGGGGAGTTTCTTTTCCTGTTCCGGATAAGGTTCGGGCTGATGTCGGTGCTGTCCAGGCTGGGAGCGAAAGCCAACTGGTATCAGCTCGAGAAAACATACATTGAGGACTTTGCCAGGAAGAATTCGATCCTCTCGGAGTGATCCAGCGCTCGTGCAACTTGGGGAAGTGTCGACCTCAATTTTCGAGGGATGACTCGATTACTTGTCCTTCGAAAAAGGCACCTTCCCGCCGGTTATCCAGTAGTCGATGAGTCTGTTGTCCTGGAATAGGGGTGACACCACGTAGCCGGCATCCTGCGATAACTGTATCGCGTCCGACGTCTCCAGCTCCTCGATAACCACTTCGTACGGATCTACATAACTGGAATGGAGGAAACGCACGCGCCCACTATCAACGTGAACGAGCCCGATGTGACAGTTCAGTCCAATCACGTACAGACCGTCGCCGAGCGTAACGAAGCGCTCTTTCAATTGCGCGGGGGTCACGTTCCAGTAGCGGTGGAGGTCCTTCTTCCTGGGCGCGAGTGCTCTTTGAAAATGAACGGCGATGGTGCCCGCAAAGGCGTTGTTATTGGCGAACCTCAGGCCTGCGTTCTCGAGTACCCTGACGACGAACCAGCTGCACGAGATCCCTGCGCCCTTTTGTCCCGGCCTTCGCGCATTCGGTTTGAGACCGTCTCTGATAACCGCCATGGTCCAGGGTGTTCCCAGCCAGGCGGGGACGATGTCGTTTGCAATTGCATCTACGGCGAACTCGCGCGCTTCTTGACGAATGGAGCGCCTCTCCTCCTGACCGGCCTTCTTCCAGCGAACCTGAAAATCAGCGCGGACGCGCTCGATTCGCGCGGTCTTTTCATCGAAGGATTCCCCACCGGCGTCAATCTCGAAAGCCGCCAGTATTGCAAGGACAGGCAATATCAAGACGAGCAGTATTGGTAGTCTTTTTCCCATCTGTTTATTGGACGCACGCGATGGCAGAAGAATTCCCCCTCGAAAAAGTGCAATGAAATGATAAATTCATACGTTCCAGTATGCTTTTTCGGGAAGGAAACTGTTGTTGAGGATATGATCGTTTGAAGGGGACGGTGTGTGTGGAGGAAAGGCGTATGACAGGTAGAGGTGCGCTTTACGTGCTGGTGCTCGTCGTGTGCGCGCTTCGCCCTGCCTCGTCCGTCGCCTCAGAGGAAACGACATCGCGGCCGAACCTGCTCGTGCTGTTGACGGCTGTTTCCGACGAATCCACGGTTAGCGAAGAACAGTTCGTGTCGGAACTCAGGCTCACCCTCGACGAGGTTGCAGTAGAGAGTGTGAATGTCGAGGTTGAAGGCTTTCCCTCGCTGCCGCTCACCGATCAGCTCAGGGAGACAGAGTTACTAGTTGCTCGCTTCGCCGCCACGGCCGCGATCTGGATCGCCTCGGCGAGCCCCGGAATGAGCGTCGCGCAGCTCGTCTTCGCCAACAAGGGCGACTCACTTGTCCGGACTGTAGAAGCAGGCTCGAACAAGGAACTGGCCCTCGCCGTGCGCGAACTGCTCGTTGACGCCTACATCGTCAAAAAGAAGGAGCCCCCCGAGAAACCCCCCGAAGAAAAAGAGAGTGAAAAAAATCATGACCCGTCGCCCTGGGGAATTCTCCCCATTATCGAAGCGAGCGGCGGACTGGTCGGCAACCAGAACGCCACGATGATTCTTGGCGGCGGGCTGGGCGTCGAGAGGATGTCCAAAATCAACCTCCTGGTCCGGGCGCTCATACTGGGAAAGATAGGCCCCTGGGACAGGACCGCTGACGACCTTGTGCTCGGGTGGCGCGTGGCCTTGCGCCTGGAGGTCGGCTACCTGTGGCGCGCTGGTATCTTCGGCGTGGGCCCGATCGCAAGCGTCTCTGTGCTCTTCTCCTCGATTGCCATGTCTCTTGGCGCGGGAGACAGCCAGACACACGACTGGTGGTCGTTTCGAGGGGCCCTGGGCTTCGAGATACGCTGGCAACTGGCCGGGCGCGTCGCGCTGCTGATCGACCTCCTGGCCGGTGGTCTTTCGTCGAGCGAGAAATTCGTGAGGCGCTCCGACGGCTCGACCGTGCTGCAAACACCGTACATGGACCTCGCCGGGACTCTCGGCGTAGTGTTAAGTTTTTGAGAAATGAGTGCCATGGGGAAGAACACGACCCGGTCGAGATATGAACCTTTGAGCGACGGGGAGTTGATGCATGCCCTCGCCGCCGGTGACATGGAGGCGCTCGGTGAACTCTATTTGCGGCACGGAAAGATGGTCCATGACGCGCTCCGTCGATCCGCCCCGGAGCTCTCGGTGGCCGAGACGGAGGACCTGGCCCAGGAGGTTTTTCTCGTGCTGAACAGAACTGTGAACCGGTATCAGGAGCGAGCCAGGTTCAAGGCCTGGCTCTACACCATCGCGGTGAGAATGGCCGCCGGCTGGCGAAGGACCCACTGGGCGCGCCGGCATATCCTGAACCGACTGCGCGGACGACCCATCGCCATCGCCCCGGGGCGAAACAGCGTCCACGACCGCGATCTGGAGCTGCGCGACACACTCACCCAGGCGATAGCCACGCTGCCCGAGGACCAGCGAGACGTGCTCTTCCTTCACGCCGTGGAGGGGTTCACGGGTGAGGAGATCGCCCGGATCCTGAGGATCAAGCCCGCCACCGTCTGGACCCGGTTCTTTCGGGCCCGCCGGAAGATCCTCGCCTTCATCGAGAAGGAAGCGGGAGAGCCCAAGCTCTGCAAGGGGGAAGCATGAATATGTGTGAACAGGTTGATCGGTATCTGTACGGGAGCCTGGGCAGCACGGCGCGCGCGCAGTTCGAAGACCACCTCGAGAGTTGTGACAGTTGCCGGGTTGCAGTGGATAGCTGGCGTCGGGTTGAAAAGAAGCTCGGAAGGGAGTCAGACGAGAGATCCTTGTTCTCGCTGCCCACCAGGGAGGACGCGCGGCGGCTCGTGGACAGGGCGGCCCTGGAGCGGGAATCAGGTTCGCCTCGGAGACGATACGGACACGGTGTGGCAGCGGCTGCGGCGGTGGTCTGCTGTGTTCTCGCGGGTATTGTCCTCTACGCATCGTCGGATATTTCTTCTTTGAGTAGTCTCCTCAAGAGCCCGAACGACCTGCGGGATCGGGCCGCCACCGGCTCGGTGCTCTATGAGACGACCGCCGACGGTCGGACGGTGGAAAGCCTGGGCCGTGATCGCTTCTCGCTTGGCCCGGCCAGCAGGATCAGGGTTGTCGAAAATAACGAGGGAGCCACCCGGGTGAACCTCGACTTCGGATCGGTTTCTTTTTCGGTGGTCCCCCGCGATGACCGAGGTCGGTTCGTGGTCGAGGTCGATCGGTTCCGGATCGTGGTGGTGGGCACGCTCTTTTCGGTAAGAAGGGAGCACGCGAACGCGCTCGAAGTGACGGTCGCGCAAGGAGCGGTCGAGGTGACGGGCCCGGATGGAACGGTTCGCCGCGTTCAGAGCGGAGAGTCTCTCTTTGTCTCCGGGGGAAGGAAAGCGACCATCGAGCGGGCGGACAGTGTCGTGCTGGATAAGCTGGCACTCTTGTTCGAGAATCCTGGTGACAACGAGACCACTGCGAGCGCGCAACCAACCCGACCGGAAGAGGTGAACAACATCGAACGAGCGACGACGAACGAAGCCCGTACGGTGTCCCAACAGGACGGTGCGCCAATTCATGACGGCGAGCCGACGGCAGTCGAACTGGACCCCCCGACGGGAACGGAACCGGCGCCGCCGATCTCCCCGATCGCAGAGTGGCGAGAGTGGATCATAGCCGGCGAATTGGAATGGACCGAGACGGCGATCGAGGAACACGTGGGGAAACATCCCGGCGACGCGGAAGCCTGGTCCCTGCTCGCCGACTGTAGGCGTAAGCTCGGCAAGTGGGGCGAGGCGGTGGAGGCGTACAACAAGATCACCTCTGTGGCGCATGGATCCGAGGCCGACCACGCACGATTCATGGTGGGTGTGCTGCTCCAGGATAAACTCGGGGATCACAAACGCGCCGGCGTTGCCTTCGAGGACTACCTTGCTCGCGAGAAAGGTTCGTCGATCCTGCGGGCCAAGGCGACTGTTCGGCTGGCCCGGACCCTCATCGCAGGCAATAACACCGAACGAGCCGAGGGCCTGCTCTGGAAAATCGTCGCGCAGTACCCCGGCACTGCAGCTGCCATCGAAGCGAGGCGTCTTCTTCGCGAAATGGGAGATAGGGAATGAAAGGTGGGAAGGAAAGGGCTCTTCGTTGCGATGATCCTTTGGGAGCAGGAAGAACGCTCCATCAAGGAGGAACCAAAATGGATATCCGAACCAGAATTAGAATTGCGTGTTTCGTATTGATCGGCGCCGCGACATCGAGCATCGCCGTCACCGGCTGCCTCAACGTCGTCGAAATCGATGACACCGACGGAGGTGCCGACACAGATACGGATACAGACACAGATACTGACACCGATACCGGTCCTGTTGAATGCAACCTGGGTGAGTACAGCGGCGATTTCGAAATCCTCGAACAATCGGATATCGCAACCCTCGCGGGATACACCTCGATCTCGGGAGATCTGACAATAATGGAGTGCCCGTCGTGCACCGACTTGAGCAAGTTGATTTGTCTCACTTCGGTGGGCGGTAGATTGCGAATTTGGGGCAACACCGCTCTCACCAGCCTGGACGGGTTGAACGCGATCACCTCAGTGGGCGGAGACCTGGACATCACCGAGAATCACGACCTCACCAACCTGGGCGGCCTTGAATCCCTCACTTCGGTGGGCGGGAGTCTTACTATCTGGCACAGCCACGCCCTCACCAATCTGGTCGGTCTGGATGGCGTCACCTCGGTGGGTGGAAAATTGCTGGAGGGCGTCACCGAAGTGACCGGGAAATTGTGGATCGCGCAAAACAACGACCTCGCCAGCCTGGACGGGCTGAGCGGGCTCACTTCGGTGGGTGGAGAGTTGTTCATCACCTGGAACGAATCTCTCACCAATATCGACGGGCTGAGCGGCGTAACTTTGGTGGGCGGGTGGTTGTGGATTGAAGACAACGCCGCCCTCACCAACCTGGACGGCCTGAGCGCCCTCGTTTCGGTAGACGGGGAGCAAGTGGAGATCCTATTCAACGGCGCCCTCACCAACATCGACGGACTGGGTGGGATCACTTCGGTGGTGAGTCTGAATATCAATGACAACGACTCCCTCACCAACATCGACGGATTGGGCGGGATCACTTCGGTGATGAGTTTGAATATCAGTGACAACGACTCCCTTACCGATTTCGACGGCCTGAGCGGTATCACCTCGGTGAGTGATCTGAGCATCGGTCAAAACGACTCCCTTGCCAGCATCGACGGCTTGAGCGGGATCACGTCGGTGTTGGGCATTCTGGGATTTACTCAAAACATCGTCCTCCCCGGCTGCGAGGTGTGCGAGTTCCTGGATCAGATCACCGTCGGACCCACATCGATAGATGTTTCTTCAAACCTTATGGACTCATGCACGCCGGTTCCGGCTAATTGTCCCTAGCCTGCCTGTTATCGCCCTGGCGACGGTGGACATCCTCATGCAGCAGAACTGACAATAAACGTGAACCCTGTTTTACACTTGCGAACACTGTACCTCGATGGGTACTACTATTAATGACAAAGGCGGTCCCGAGCAGATGAAGAACAACTGCCGCAAGCTACAACCAATTCGCCACACCAGCGACGACCTGATGCTTGTGGACGCCCTCAGAAACGGCCACGTTGACGCCGCTGCCACCCTGTATGATCGGTACGCTGTTCACGTTCGCAAGGTGATCGTTCGGATCATGGGAATGGACCAGGACCTGCCGGATCTCATCAACGAGGTCTTCTACCAGGCCTTCAAAGCGATAAATACCATTGAAGACGGCTCGCGCCTGCAGGCCTGGATCACCAGGGTGGCAATCCACGTGGTGCGGGGGTGCATTCGCAAGCGACAGCGGAAAAATTGGCTGCTGTTCAGTCCCGAGCGGGAGCCGCAGACAGCCAGGATAGAAGCGGGTGCAAGCGATGAATCGCTGGAGATGGTGCGATGGGTGAGAGATGTGCTGGGTCGTATGCCGGCCGACGAACAGATCGTGTTCACGCTTCGCTATTTCGAGGAGATGAAGATAATTGAGCTGGCCGAAGCCTGCGGAATCTCCAGGTCCTCAGCCAAGCGACGCCTGATCAAAAGTGAAAAACGATTCAAGAAGATAGCTGAGAAATATCCCGCGTTGAATAAACGCCTGGACCTCAGCGCCAAGTGGAGGAGACGATGAGCGACTTCAAGGCTATGGGCAAAGAGCTGACCGAGGTGGAGGACAGCCTCCTTGGCCACGACACAAGCATCGAAGAGGCCCGGGAAGAATTTATCCGACGCGTGGCCGTTGCACCGTCGGGGTCTTCCAGCAACAAGCTCCGCAGGCTTGTCCCGGCCCTGGCCGCCACCGCCGCAGTCGTTGCGGTCGCCGTCTGCGCGTTGCTCTGCCTGGAGCATTCCCACACTTTGGATGTGCCGGTCGGTCGCTGGTTGCAGGCCCCTCCCGACGGCGAGCTTCCCCTTGAGTTCTCCGGCGGCGACCGGATTGTCTTCGCGGCCGGATCGCGGTGCCGGGTGGCCGAATTGAACGATGACAGTGTGATAGTGGTACTAGAAAACGGCGCGGCAAATGTGAACGTACGCCATCGTGACGCCACCGATTGGAGAGTGAACGCAGGTCCTTACGAAGTTCGCGTCACCGGCACCAGGTTCACGGTGGAGTGGAGACCGAACGAGACCCGCTTTGATCTGAATATGATCGAAGGGGATGTGTTGCTCAGGGGCCCCCTGGTGGCGGACGGGCAACGGGTCGCAGCCAATCAGAGTTTCTCGGCCACCATTTCCAAGAAGCGGGCACAGCTCTTCATGAGTGAAGACGGAAAATCCGAGTTACCCAATGATGTCATTTTCGAAGGCAAAGCCGAAGCGTTTGAAGAGGTGAAAGCGCAACCCGAGGCTCGAAACACCGAGCGGGCAGCTTCCACATCCACGGTGACCCCGAACGCTGCGGAACCGGGACTCAAGGCCCCGCCAAGCGCTGAGGTCAATACACCGATCTGGCTCGAAAAAGCGGGCGACGGCAAATACGAAGAGGCTGTCGGGATTGTGGTGGACCGGGGAATGGAGAGGACCCTGGGCGAGTCCGACGCCGCTGCGCTGTTGTTGCTGGGAGATGCGGCGCGATTGATCGGGCGTCTAAAAATGGCTTCCGAGTCCTATCGCAAGTTGCGCGAGCGTTTTCCGGGCACCGGCAGAGCCGCCACTGCTGCGTTTTCCCTTGGGAGAATGGCTTTCGATCAGCAGGGAAACTGTGAGGAGGCTATTCTCTGGCTGGAGGTGTATCTCGACGAACAAAGCGGCGCGACCCTCAGTCGAGAGGCCCTCGGCCGCCTCATGGAGGCCCAGATCCGGTGCTTCCGAACCGAGTCCGCAAAACAGACCGCGCGGCGATATCTGGATAAATATACTAACGGTCCACACGGGCAGCGGGCCAGCGAATTGCTGGGGGAGGCGGGGCAAGAGTAGATTGATGAACCTGCCCAAAGGAATGTTCGTCGCCCTCGCTCTATTATCAATATGTGCGGGCATACCTGCCCTTGCGAAAGACGTAGCCAAAGTGCTCGTGGTGCTCGACGGCGAAGAAAATGCAGCCGTGGCCCGGAGAATTTGCCGGGAGCTTGGCGCCCTTGGTCTCGAAGCGCAGACCGTTGAAGCCGTCGCGGACTATACGGCCCACCACAGTCTGGAAGAACTGGCGAGGTCGAACGGAGCGCTGGCGGTGATCAAGATAGAGATGGGCTCCGGTGCGTTGGAAGTGTGGGTGGCCGATCTGGTAACGGGAAAGGAGGTGTACCGATCTGTCGAGGTGGTGGCGGGGAGCGAACCCGCCGCTTCGGTACTTGCAGTGGAGGCTGTAGAGCTTTTGCGAGCAAGTCTCATGGAGCTTCACTCGGCGAGACCGCCCAAAGGAGAAGTGGAACCAACGCCCGCTATCACGGAATTCTCCGAACCGCCTGCGCCCCCACCCCCACCCCCTCCTCGGCCGAAGATTCTATTTATAGACCTGGGCCCGACGCTCTCGTTTCCCAGCACCGATTCAGGCCCCTCCATGGGCCTGACCGCGTCCTTTCACGGGCGCCTGGCGAAGCAATTGCGCCTGGGAATACGCGGGCTCGTTCCGCTGGTGGTCGCCTCAAAAACCGTACCTGAAGGGGAGATAAAAATCGCCCCTGCTCTGGTGGCGGCCGAGCTGTTGGTGGCCCTGAACAAGATCGACGCAAGAGTTGTGCCCGAGTTGGGGGCGGGATTCGGCGCGGCGTTTTTCAAGGTGCGCGGCATAGCCAGGACCGGGTTTGCGCCAGGGGAATTCACCCTTGTATCTGCTTTCCCGCACATAAAAGCCGGACTGTCCATATGGCTAACCCAGATACTGGCCTTGCACGCCGGTATCACAATCGGCTGGACCACCGTGGCAAACAAGGTGCAAGTGGCGCAGCGGGACGTGATCGATTTGGGGCGCCCGTGGATAATCGCCTCCGTGGGCCTGGCGATCGCAATCTGGTGATTATTGTGGACCCTGTTTTCGAACGACGGACACTGTACTGTGAAACTGATAAGGTAGAATACTTACACGTGCAAAATGAAAGGCGGACAATGAGGTACGTGGTTCTGATAGTGCTTGCGATCGTGATGGTGTCTGGTTGTCATCACATCGGCAGCCTGTTTGGAGATGCCGGTACGGATACCGACACGGATGCCGATACGGACACGGATACAGACGCCGACACGGATACCGATGCGGACACGGACTCCGACAGCGATACTGGAACCCCCGATGATGTGGTTGCCCTGTGCTGGCTCTCGACCTTCGGCGGTGATGAACACACGGATGCGTCAAGCGTGATCTCGTTTCCCGACGGCTCATCGTTGGTGACCGGCCGTTTCTTTGGCGAGGTCAACTTTGGGACGGGCGGGCCCAACGAGACGACTCTGCAACCTACCGCTGGTTGGATCGACGAGGGCTTCCTGGCCAGGTTCGACCAGGACGGAGCGCTGGTCTGGGCCGGGAAGGTCGGAGCCACTTCAGAGCTGACCAACGGCGGTCCGCTGACCGCCCTGGCTGCCGCCACGGACGGCGGGTTCTATACGGCCGGGTATTTTATCGGCACGGCAGTCCTCGGGGAAGGGGAAGCAAACGAGACGTCCTTGTACGGTGAATTCGGCGGGAGCCTGCTCGTGGCGAGATACGACTCCGATGGGCAGCTCGTGTGGGCTCGGCGTGATGGAGGCAATGGCAGCGCATGTGCCGCCAGCGTCGGCATACTCCCTGACGGTACGATCGGCGTCGCTGGACAAATCGACGGAACCGTCGTTTTCGGCCAGGGCGAGGTCAACGAAACAATAATCCCTGATTACAACAATTACCGGCTTTTCATTGCCCGCTACTCCGCAGAGGGTGAACTGCTCTGGGCCAGGGGCGAAGGAGGTAACCGCCTGGGCAGCACCATGGGCGTCAATCAGAACGACCTGATCGGCATCGGCGGTCGCTACCTGTACGACCAGTACTGTACCCTGGGCGAGGGCCAGCCCAATGAGGTCGCCTTGCCGGCGCCTGGAGGCATTTTCCTCGCGGCGTACGACTTCGGGGGCGATCTCCAGTGGGCGCGCGTTGCAACCAACGAGGACGATTTCCTCGTCGCCTCGACTATCGCCCTCACCGATGGCTCGTGGGTAATCACGGGTCGCTATAACAGCACCGCCTCATTTCACGACGAAACCAATCCGATAGAACTCGTTGCCGCCGGTGAATACGGGAGCGAGGTCTACGTGGCGAGGTATTCACCGGACGGACAGCTTGCCTGGGTTGTGGACTCGCGTAGTCCAGAAGGGAACATGAGGGAGTGGCTGGGCGCTGCTCCGCTGCCCGGTGGCTCGTTCGTGCTGACCGGCGCTGTTGAAGGAACAGCCACGTTCGGCTTCGAGGGTCCGAACGAGACGACGCTCAATTTCGCGGGGGAGAGGGATCCATTCGCCGCAGTCTACAATGTAGACGGCCAGCTCGAGTGGGCTGCCAGGCTTGGCACCAACTGGGGCGGGAGCGGAGCCCCCAGTTCGTCCTCCGGCCTCGACGACGGTACCTTCCTGGTGGCAGGGTGGTTCGAGGACGAAGCCGAATTTCTCGTTGATGGCGAGTTGGTCACTTTTGATTCGGGCGAGGGGGCCGACGGCTTCCTGCTACACGTTTGTCCCCTCTGAATGGGCGCCGGACACATTATGAGGAGGTCCATGTTAGAATGCTCTCACGCTCACAATGAAAGGGTTGATCAATGAGGTACTTGTTTCTGATGGTGCTTGCGATCGTGATGGCGTCTGGTTGTCATCACATCGGCAGTTTATTTGAAGATGCCGGCCCGGATACCGATTCGGATTCCGACTCCGATACGGACGCCGACAGCGATTCCGACTCCGATTCAGACTCCGATTCAGACTCCGATTCAGACTCCGATTCAGACTCCGACACTGACACAGACGGCGACTCTGATACCTATTGCACCCAGGGGGAGTACAGCGGCGATTTGGAGATCTACTATCAGTCGGATATTTCCATCCTTGAAGGATACACTTCTATCTCGGGGACCCTCACAATCGGTTGCTCGTGCACCGACTTGAACGAGTTGATTTGCCTCACCTCGGTGGGTGAGTCTTTACAGATCTGGTCCACCGAGACCCTCACCAACCTGGACGGACTCAACGGGATCACCTCGGTGGGTGGGGACTTGATGATCGGGGACAGCACCCTCACAAACCTGGACGGACTCGGTGGGATCACCTCAGTGGGCGGGAATTTTGGAGTCGACGGAAACGACTTTCCCGACTGTGAGGTGTGCGAGCTTCTGGACCAGCTCACCAGCGGACCTTTCTCTATAAACGTCGGGGGCAACATCGACGACTCTTGCACTCCGGTGCCGGATAGCTGTCCATGAAGAGGTCCATGTTGAAATGCTCTCACGCTCACAATGAAAGGGTTGATCAATGAGGTACTTGTTTCTGATGGTGCTTGCGATCGTGATGGCGCCCGGTTGTCATCACATCGGCAGCCTGTTTGAAGATGCCGGCCCGGATGTCGATTCCGACTCCGATTCGGACACAGATGGAGACACGGATACGGATGCGGACACGGATATCGATACGGACACAGGCACCGATACCGGTCCAGATTGCCCTCTAGGAGAGTACAGCGGCGATCTCAACATCATGACACCATCGGATGTCGCAGCCCTCGCGGGATACACTTCGATCTCGGGAGACCTCACAATCCACTGCCACTCGTGCACCAACTTGCCCGAGTTGATTTGCCTCACCTCTGTGGGTGGGGACTTGAGTATCGGGGAAACCCCCCTCACAAACCTGGACGGACTCAGCGGGATCACCTCTGTGGGTGGGGACTTGATGATCGGGGACACCTCCCTCACAAACCTGGACGAACTCAACGGGATCACCTCTGTGGGTGGGGACTTGAGGATCGGGGAAACCCCCCTCACAAACCTGGACGGACTCAGCGGGATCACCTCTGTGGGTGGGGACTTGAGTATCTGGGACACCGCCCTCACAAACCTGGACGGACTCGGTGGGATCACCTCGGTGGGCGGGTACCTTGACGTCCTGGAAAACAGCACTCTTCCCAACTGTGAGGTGTGCGAGTTTCTGGACCTGCTCACCAGCGGACCTACCTCTATAAGCGTCGTGGACAACCTCGTCGACACATGCACGCCGGTGCCGGCCAACTGTCCTGACAAATGAGTCCTGACATTTTTGGTGATTATTGTGGACCCCGTTTTCGAGCGATAGACACTGTACTGTGAACTCGAGGACACAAGAATCCCCGAGATGGGAGGTAGAAAAATGAAAAAAGACACCTTTGTAATTATCTTGCTCGCGATGCTGTTCCTCGGTGCCCGTTGCGGCGATAACGTTGAACAGGCGATTGAAGAAGATGACGCCGGCACGGACACTGACACCGACACGCTCCAGATAATTCCCCTTTCAAGTCTGGCCATTCTTCTTGTGATAGACAACTCCATTTCCATGGCAGAGGAACAGGCTATCCTCGGCGATGCAACCGAGCCGCTCGCCACCGCGCTCACTTCGACTAACAACGTGGACGATGTCAGAGTGGCAGTGATTACCACCGACATGGGGCTCTCCTGGGGCGGAAATCCCTACCAGGAGGGTGACGGATGGCCCGGCACTAACCCGTGCTCCGCATCGGGTGACAACGGTGAATTCCAGGCCTGTCCCGATCCCAGTTTCTTGTTCGCGGAGACGTCGCCGGGCTCCCCCAACCCTGACTTTGCCGAGGACATAGCCTGCCTCGTGAATCAGGGCACAATGGGCTGTGGGTTCGAACAGCAGCTTCAGTCAGCAGCGGTCGCCCTCGCCAGACCCGATCAAAGCGACTTTGTGCGCAAGGGGGACTTGCTGTTGATCTTGACAATCACCGACGAGGGCGACTGCTCCATGGAGGACGGGCCGGGCATGTTCGCCAGCGATGAGATCCAGGATGAGAGCGGCATATCCAAAAAGAATATCGCCTGTCAGGAAAACGAGGAGTTTCTCTACCCCACAAGCCACTTTGCGGCTGCTTTCTGGACCGCCTCGCAAAACGCCTACAACGCTGTCATCTTTGCCGCCATTACGGGGGTTCCGGTCGATGACGATTGTCAGGGCACCGGAAACAACCTGGGCAATTGCCTCGATCATCCTGACATGGAACTCGTTCCCGTGATCAAGGAAAACAGCGCGGGCACCGACACCTGGTACTTCGAAAGCGCTTGTACCCGGACCACCGTGACCGATGCCCAGCCGGGACGTCGATTTGTCGACCTGGCGGTGAATTATTTCGGCCAGATGAGCTACATCTATTCGATCTGCAACTCCGACTGGACCCCGGCCCTGAATGACCTTTCCGGAATGATCGGAAACGCTATTGTCGCCAACTGATTTGAAATGAAGACCCTGACCTCTGCGAATATTGTTTTTAGAACTTCTGATGCCATTCGGGGGAAACTCGTTTATTCTGTCTGTACCTGGTCTTTGGGGAATGCTGATCTCGCAAAAAAAATTGAAAAAAAACAACCGAGGGAGGGGCATGTCATGAGCAAGACAACGAGCTGGGTAATATTGGCGCTTTGCGTTTTCATCTGCGCGTTTTCACTGGGCTGCGATGACGACAAGAAAGCGGATTCCGACGCCGGTACGGACACGGATACCGACACGGACACGGACACCGACACGGACACCGACACGGATACCGATACCGACACTGATGGCGACGGCGGCACGACATGCACCGGAGAAGTGATGGAAGGTGATTATGTCATCAACAACACGGCAGATCTCATCGATCTGACAGGGTACGACGCCGTGGCGGGAAATCTCACGATCAGCTGCTCAACTTGCACGAGCTTGAACGGCCTGGAGTGCCTGACCGAGGTCGGGGGTAAACTGCGGATCCTGGACCACCCGGAACTCCTCAATGTCAACGGCTTGACCGGGCTGGAGTCGGTCGGTGAATCGATCGACATCCAGAACAATGAGGTTCTCGAAAACCTGGACGGCGTGGGCAGCCTGGCCACTGTGGGTGGTAACCTCAACATCGAGGACAACCCCGTGTTGGCGAGCCTCGCGGGTCTGGCGAGCACGACCACCGTGGGAGGGTACCTGTACATCGATAGCAATCCCATGCTCGTCGGCTTGACGGGGCTGGAGAGTCTGACCTTCGTCGGCTGGGGACTGGGGATCAAGGATAACGAAATGCTGGTCAACATCGACGGGCTGGGCGGCCTCACGTCGGTCGGTGGACATCTGTACATTGAGAACAATCCCGTCATCGAGAGCCTCGACGGTCTAGCCGAGCTCGTGTCGATAGGCGGCGATCTGGAACTCCGAGGGAACGACATCCTGGCCAACCTGGACGGACTGAGTAGCGTCACTTTCATCGGAGGCGATCTCGACGTCTGGGACAATGAGAGCCTGTCGAATCTGGACGGGTTCAGCAACATCACTTCGGTTGAGGGCAATATAGACATCGCCTATGATCCCGCCCTGGAGAATCTGGACGGCCTGGGCAACATCACGTCTATCGGGGGCTATGTTTCGATCGAGTACGGAAACGACATGCTCACCGACCTCGACGGGCTCAACAGCATCGAAACGGTTGGTGAAGATCTGTTCGTCGACTTCGGAAGCGCCGGTGTGGCCAACATCGTATGCCTGAGCAGCCTCTCCTCCGTCGGCGGCGACTTCTCTATCGATTACGTCAACACCACACTCACCGCGCTGACCGGCCTCGAGAGCCTCACCACAGTCGGAGGGGATTTGAGGATCTCTCTCAACGGGGAGCTTACGGGCTTGACCGGCCTCGGGAACCTGGAGACCGTCGACGGGGATCTGTACATCGCCTACAACCCTTCGCTCACCAGCCTCGACGGCCTGGAGAACCTGACAACGGTCGGCGGAGACCTCGATATCAGCCACGGCAACGCCATTCTCGAGAACCTCGACGGGCTCGCCGGCGTGACGGCCGTCGGGGGCGACCTGGCGATCGGATTCAACAAGGATGAGCTGGCCGACTTCAGCGGTCTCTGTGGCGTGACTACTATCGGGGGAAACCTCGATATCGACTACGGCAATGATCACCTGGTCAACCTGGATTTCCTGAGCAACCTGACCCTGGTCGTGGGGGGGGTGGACATCAACAGCAACGCCTCCCTGACCAACGTGGATGGTCTCGCCAACCTCGAGGCCGTGGGCGGCGGGCTTGGAATTTGGGACAACGCTGTCCTCGTGGACGTCGACGGGCTGAGCAGCCTGGCCTACATCATCGGGCACCTCGACATCGCCTACAACGCCTCCCTGGTGAACATTGATGGATTGAGCGCGCTCCTCAACATCAGCAGCGAGCTCTACATCAGGTACAACACCGCGCTTCCCACGTGCGAGGCGACGGGCCTCAGGGACGATCTGTACTTCCTCGGCTGGAGTGGGCCGGTCTGCATCCAGGGAAACCTGGCCGACATGTGCGCTGATGACTGCTAGCCTTGTGGGCGCCGGGCACATTATGGAGGTCCATGTTAGAATACTCTCACTAGCAAAATGAAAGCCGGGCAATGAGATACGTGTTGTTGGTTATGTCGGTGATCGTGATGGCGGTTGGTTGTCATCACATCGGTAGTCTGTTTGAAGAAGCCGGTGCGGACACCGACACCGACTCCGATTCCGACGGGGACGTTGATACCGACGGGGACGTTGATACCGACGCTGACGGCGATAGCGACACGGATGTCGACACAGACACAGACGCAGACGCAGACGCAGACACAGACGCAGACACAGACACAGACGCAGACACGGACACCGATACGGGAACCGACATGGACGCCGACTCCGATTCGGACGCCGACTCCGATTCGGACACTGGTCCGATCTATTGCAACCTGGGTTCGTTCAGCGGCAGTTTCACTATCAGCACCCAATCTGATGTTGCCGCCCTTGCGGGATACACATCGATCTCTGGAAACCTTATCATCGAGTGCCTTTCATGCATCGACTTGAGCGAGTTGTTTTGCCTCACTTCGGTGGGCGGGGACCTGGGGTTCTACGACAACAACGCCCTCACAAACCTGGATGGTTTGAGCGCCATCACCTCGGTGGGAGGATGCCTGGATGTCTCAGATAACGTCGTTCTCACCGATCTGAACGGGCTTGGCGCAATCACCTCGGTGGGCGGGTACTTGCGGATCATGCGCGACGATGCCCTCACCGACCTGGACGGGTTGAGCGCAATCACCTCGCTGGGCGGGACCTTGTTCATCTTGAACAACGACGCCCTCACAAACCTGGACGGGCTTGGTGGGATCACCGGCTCGGTGCTTGGTGACCTTGGGATCTTGAACAACGATATTCTCGTCAACCTGGACGGGTTGAGCGGCATCACCTCGGTGAGCGGGTACTTGGCTATTTGGAGCAACCCCGGTCTCACCAATCTGGACGGCCTCAGCGCCATCACCTCGGCGGGCTGGAGCTTGACCATCCACAACAACGACGCCCTCACCAACTTGGACGGCCTGAGCGGCCTCTCCTCTGTGAGCGGGGGGGTGCATATCTCCGCAAACGACGCCATCACCAACCTGAATAGTCTGAGTGCCCTCACCTCGGTGAGTGAAGAATTGGAGATCGGCGGGAACGGCGCCCTCACCAATATGGACGGGCTGAGCGGCATCACCTCGGTGGGCGGGTACTTACGAGTCCGTGAGAACGACACCCTCACAAGTTTGGACGGGCTGAGCGCCGTCACCTCGGTGGTTGATGGGCTGGAAATCTACGACAACGACCTTCTTCCCGACTGCAAGGCGTGCGACCTGCTTGGTCAGATCACCAGCGGACCCGCTGTGATCGACGTCCACGACAACCTCTCCGACTCATGCACGCCGGTTCCGGCTAATTGTCCTTAGATGGAGGTGGCTACAAAATGAAAGCCGGGCAATGAGACACGTTTTGTTGGTTATGTCGGTGGTCGTGATGGCGTCTGGTTGTCATCACATCGGCAGCCTGTTTGAAGATGCCGGTGCGGATGCCGATTCGGATTCAGATTCTGACTCCGATACCGATACCGATGTGGACACGGACTCCGACAGCGATACCGACACGGACTCCGACTCTGATACTGACGCGGACTCCGACTCCGATACCGACACTGGTACCGATACTGATTGCCCCCTGGGGACGTACAGCGGCGATTTAGAGATCACTACACAATCGGATGTTGCAGCCCTCGCGGGATACACTTCGATTTCGGGAGACCTGGAAATCTACTGCCCTTCGTGCACCGACTTGAGTGAGTTGATTTGTCTCACCTCGGTGGGCGGAGAATTGGATATAAAATTCAACTACGCCCTCACAAACCTGGACGGGCTCAGCGCCCTCACCTCGGTGGGCGCGGATTTGTGGATCGACCACAACACCGCCCTCACTAATCTGGACGGACTGAACGCCCTCACCTCGGTGGGCGGGGTTTTGTGGATCCTTGAAAACGAAACCCTGACGAACCTGGACGGCCTGAGCGCCCTCACCTCGGTAAGCATGAAATTGTCGATCTGGGGAAATACCGCCCTCACCGATCTTGACGGGCTGAGCGCCCTCACTTCGTTGGGGGGGGGCTTGGTAGTCATTTGCAACGCCACCCTCACCAACCTGGACGGCCTGAACGCCCTCACCTCAGTAGGTGCCTTGAACATCAAAGAAAACGCCTCCCTCACCAACCTGGACGGGCTGAGCGCCCTTGTCTCGGTGAGCCACGACTTTGATATCTACAACAACCCCTCCCTCACCAACCTGGACGGGCTGAGCGCTCTCACCTCGGTGGATTGGGACTTTATTATCCAATGCAATGGTGCTCTTCCCGACTGTGAGGCCTGCGACCTGCTTGGTCAGATCACCAGCGGACCCATTGCGACAAATGTCCACGACAACCTCTCCGACTCATGCACGCCGGTTCCGGCCAGTTGTCCGTAAGCGTTCGAAATCTCGACCATCATTCCTTTCGTTGATATGTGAACATGATCGGCCAAAGGACGTCCAAGAACCAAATGCTCAAAATTCACACCATCGCAGTAGCTGCCGTCGTCGCAATCTTCGTCTCCGCCTTCTCCCTGGGAGTCATCGCCGAGGAGACGTATACGGGCGTCATCGCGGTGCAGATTGTCGGCGTGAAGGACCTCGGCGGAAAGGTGTGCGTGGCCGTGTACAACGACGCGGACTCCTATCCGGATGCGGGGAAACATTGGCGGTTCGTCTGTGGCGACATCAAGGATGGGAAGTCGTTATTGGTGTTCAAGAATGTGCCGCCGGGCGACTACGCCGCCTTCGCCTTCCACGACGCCGACGCAAACGGCAAGCTCAAGAAGAACTTCATCGGCATGCCCAAAGAAGGTGTCGGAGCATCTCGGGGGGCCAAGGGCGTCATGGGGCCTCCGAAATTCAAGGACGCCAAATTCCAGGTCGGCACCGAACGCAAGGCCATCCGGATTCGACTCAAGTATCTTTAACCTGCATAATTCGCCAGCCTGCCGGCAAAATCGCGTATCCCGCGCCGTCTTTGGCCGTGCTCGACTCTCAGTCGTCGACGCATCGATAATGCGCCTGCCTCCTTCGATCCTCCGCTCGCCCAAATCCGGACACGGTCTTCACGATTTTACTTCGGCATTTGGCGCATTAAGCAGGTTAGCCCTTCCAAAAACAAACCAACGCTTCCCCCAAACCACCCGGTGCGATATTGTTGAGCCATGGAGGACATCATGAACGCAAGACACATTTTCATCATGCTCGCGCTGCTGATTCTCGCCGGTTGCAACATCGATGGGACATCGTCGGGCGACGGAAGTTCGGATTCGGACTCGGATTCCGATTCGGACTCGGACTCGGATTCCGATTCGGACACGGACTCCGACACCGATTCAGATACCGATAGCGACACCGACACCGAGGGCGGAATCGATCCCTCGGAGGGTTCAGGCGGAACGACGGGCCCCGGGGGCACATGGGACGTCACTGTGAGCGCGGGCAGCGGCCACGTGTTTATCTACATCCCGTCGTCGTACGACCCCGAGACCATCGCCTCGCCCGTAATCTTTATGTTCAACGAGGAACTGGCCGATTGGACGGCGATCGCCGACGCCGAGAACATCGTCCTCGTGGATCTGGACGAGTACAACGATATCGGCGCCTATACGAGCAAGATGAACACCGTGATTCCACAGCTGGAAGCCCAGTACAACGTGGACATGGCTCGTTACTACTGGGCCGGCTGGAGCGCCGGCGGGAACATCGTGATTATCAACGGTAGCCAGAACCAGGACACGGTGGCCGGCACGATGGTCTTTCCCGGCACCGGCGGCGATTCAGCCTCGTCCCACATGGAGGCCCGCTCCGTCGCTCACGCTTCAGACTCCAGCCTGCACATGATCGCCATGTTCTACGCCTGCGGCGACCAGGATGCGAACTACGACTACGGCGGGCCGGTGGAGTACGAGGCCGACGCCTGGCACGACTGGTTCGGCTATACCACCGAGTTCGTGCTCGTCGCCGGCTCCGACCACTACATCAGCGAGACCACCTACGGGATCCGACAGCAGGCATGGGACTGGATCGAGGGCTTTCACCTCTACAACTAATGTCGAGTTGACATACGGGTTGAGCCGAACACGTTCATGAAACGCTCAATACATTCAAGTAGACGCAATTTGCGGAGGTATACGATGCGAAACAGTTTTTCTTTTGGACCGATCCTGTTGCTCACCATGTCCGTCCTTTTACTCACGTTGTTCTGGGCGGGCTGCGAGGACTCGAACAGGGGGGATACCTCCAGCGATTCTGACGCCGACGGTGACACCGACACCGACACCGACGGCGATGGTGACACCGACACCGAGACCGGCTACACCGGCCCGGCTATTCCGCCCACCTGCGCGGACGCGGCGGAGGCCAAGACCTCGGTCGGCTGCGAATTTTACGCAGCTGACCTGGACAACTTCGAGACCTGCGATCCCGAGACATACGCTATTGTGGTCTCCAACCCCCACGAGGATAAGGACGTCGATGTGACGCTCGAGCACGGCAACACGGGCGAGATCTATAATGTCACGCTCATCCCCGGAGAGCTGCACGTGATCGACGTCGCCTGCGCCACGGGCTGCCTTGTCACTCCGCAGCAGATCGAGATCCAGGGTCTCAGCGCCGGAGCGGGCTTCCGCCTCTCCTCGGACGTGCCGATCCTGGCGTATCAGTGGAATCCCTACGGAATCGAGCTGTTCAGCACCGACGCCTCGCTGCTGATCCCGACCACCAGTCTGGACGGCACCTACATAGCCGCCGCCTGGGGCGAGGGCCCCGGGGAGTCGCCCGAATCCACCTCCAAGGTCACTGTGGTGATCACCGAGGACAACACCACTCTCACATTCACTCCGTCGGTCAACGTGCCGAGTATGGGCGGCGTAGGTCCGTTCACCGCCGGAGTCCAGAGCGCCGAGTACACGCTTCAGGAGTACGACGTGATCTCCCTCTCGCCGGCAACGCACAACGATGATCTCACCGGCACAGTGGTCCAGGCGAACAAACCGGTGGTGGTGTTCGGGGGGCACTCCTGCGCCAATGTACCGACCGGCGCCTGGGCCGCCTGCGATCACGTGGAGGAGCAAATATTGCCGCTGACAGCCTGGGGCACCAGCACGGTGCTCGCGAGGCACGCCGATCGACATGAGTGTTCAAAACAGGGGGTTCTCTGGCGGATCATCGCAGGGGCCAACGATATGACGGTCACCTTCGATCCCCCCGCTCCCGCGCCCTACAATTCGTCCTACACGCTCGCCCAGCAGGGCCAGGTGATCACCTTCGAGAGCGAGCAGGATCACTACGTCGAGGGGATCCTGAACAACCCGCCCGATCCGGCCGAGCCCGAAGCGTCGTTCTTCGCCTACCAGATGATGACCGGTTGCCTTTACGTCAACTGTTTCGATATCGAGGGCGACCCGATGATGCTTCAGTCTGCGCCGGCGGGGCAGTTCCTCGATCGCTATGTGTTCAACACCGACGACGTGTTCGATTTCGCCTACGACCACATCATCATCGTTCGTTCGGGCGGCACCGAGGTAACCCTCGATTGCCTCGGCGTGATTCCGGACTCCGAGTTCGAACCGGTGGGTGGCTCAAACTGGCAGACGGCGCGGATCTTCATCGACAACCTGGACAACTCCACCGGTTGTCTGGACGGCGCCCACGTGCTTACCGCCACCGACCAGGTCGGCCTCTCTGTGGTAGGGAGCGCGCACGCAAATTCGTACGGCTACCTCGGTGGTGTTGGAGTGCGGTCGATCAACCCCGCCCCGATCATCGAGTGATTCAGCAGGCCGGAACAAACGGCAATAGTTGAAATGGCAACTGCATCGACGATCCTTATCCAGGATCGTGATCTCACTTGACAAAATGGTGTAGTCTCGAAAAACAATGGCGCGGTACACGAACACAACCCGGGTTCCGTGGTCGAGGTTCCCGGGCTCGCTGCTCTTCGGGCTGGTCGCGACGGTACAGTGGGTGGCCCTCGCCGAAGCTGGGCCAGCTGGCGAGCAGGCAGATGGCGAACGACTGCGGGTAGTGATGATCGCCGAGGAGGCTGACGCCGACGCATCGACCGGAGCGATCGCCGCAGTCAGTGCCCAACTCAGCGACATCGACGTGGAGTTGCGGATCGCCTGGGTGCCCGAGTTCGCCGAGGCGCTGCGCGCTCAGTACGCCGAAATGAGGCGCATCGCGATCGAGCACGACGCCGCATTGGCGTTCTGGGTCGACGTCTCGATGACCGAGGAGGTCTTTCTCTACATCGCCGAGCCGGGCGGCGGCAGGATCCTGGTGCGGTCCGTGGAGTTCACCGAGGAGACCGGCGCCAGTCGGTTCGACGTGTTGGCGATCATCGTGCGGAACGTGGTCGAGGCGATCACCGAGGGCGGCGAGATCGGTGTGCGCCCTCCGGCGCAGGTCGAGCCCCAGCCCCAGCCGCCCCCTCCCGAGCCTCCGGTTGCGCCAACGTTTGATCCGCCTGTTGTCGAGCCCGAGGAGCAGGAGCCCGGCCCTGGAGTTGAGGGGGTGTTGGAACTCCAAGCGGCCTACGCCGTCTCGGTCTACGATCGCGAGCCGACATGGCTCCACGGGGCGAGAGTGGGAATCGCCGTCGCCGTCGCCGATTGGCTCTGGATCGGTGCGGCCTACCGGATTCAGCCGCCATTCGACAAATCGAACGAGTTGGTCGACATGGAGTTCAGGCCGCACCCGTTCGAAGTCGGCCTCTCCGCGCGCGTGAACGTAGAGAACATCGTCTTTGACGCGGGTATCCTCGTGCTAAACGACCCCCTCAGCTGGTCGGTGCGTTCGAAGTCGCCCGGCATCAGCCCCGAGTCCGAAAGGTTCCGCTGGCTGGTGGCGGCCGCGCCCTGCGTGTCCGTCGCCTGGTCGCCCTACGGTTTCTATCGGTTCTTCGTTGCCGCGTCGGCCGACATCTACTTCAACGAGAGCCCGTCAGTGGTTTCCATGTCGAGCGGACAGGTCGATGTGACCGAGCCGTTGCAGGTGAGACCTTACGTGCAGATCGGCGCGGCTTTTGTGTTGCGTTAGATCCGCCCGATTGGAACGGTTCGTGCACTAGGCCAGAGAGAGGCGGTTCATGTGGTATCGATCGGAGCTTACGTGGTGAACGAGCTGGCGTTCGATGATGTTCGACTAGCCCGTTCGGCGCGAGGCGATCCCGCCGCAGCTGATCGGCTGCTCAAGCGAGTCTACCCCAGGGTTCGCCAGGTCGTTGGGGCCGCAGTGGGCGACCGTCAGGAGGCCGAGGAGTTGGTCCAGACCTGCTTGCTCGAGATTATGGAGCACCTCGGCGGCTACCGCGGAACCGGTTCTCTGGAGTCGTGGGCCGGGCAGCTTTCGTACCGGGTGTCCATGCGACAGCTCAAGCGGCTTCGACAAAGGGAGCGAACCCTGATCCAAGTAACGGAGGAGGTTGGTGTGTCACCTCAGAATCCGGAGCAAGAACTGAACAGAAGGCGCATCTGGGCCCGGTTGTCCGATCAGCTGGAACGGATCCCGCGGGACCGGAGGATCACCCTGGTGTTGCGCCTGGTCTATGGGCACGGGGTCGCCGAGGTGGCCGAGTTCACCGGAGTGTCTATCAACACCACCAAGGATCGTCTGCGTACCGGGTTTCGCGAGCTGCGGGCGATGTTCACGAAGGACCCGATGTTGAGGGAGATCATGCCGGAGGCGTTCGATGCATAGAGAAACAAAAGACAGATTCACCGAGAGCACCGAGTGCCAGCGGGCGCACGCAGTGCTCGAAGAGGAGTTGCTCGGGGATGGCCACCTGACCGATGAGCAGCGGGATCTCCTCGAACAGCATCTCAGGAGCTGTGCCGATTGCGCGGCCTATGCCGGTTTTGTCCGGCGTCTGCCTGATCTTGCGCCCGCTCCTTCGACTGCCGAGATCAGCCGAGCGACGGTCGGGGCCAGAATGATCTACTTTGCGCGTCGCAGGCGAATCCGGGTGGCAGCCGCGTCGATCGCCGTAATCGCCGCCGCCGCCTCGGTGCTGTTGTTCTTCCAGTTCCTCCCCGCGAGTCCCGGGGAGCCAGCGTCAGGCGACGAGATCGATCTGCTGCTGGTGAGCGGGAGCGTCAATCTGGACGAGCCGATCACGTCTCCGGGCGCCTTGTCGGCGCTGGGGCGCGAGGTCATCGCGCTGGAGCATGCGACCCGCCTCGCGGCTGGCGATTTCGCAACGATCGCGCTGAACGACCGCGCGGAAATCGAGCCGCTGGTCCTCGAGCGCGATGCGGTGGAGTTACGTTTGCATGACGGAATGATCGCGGTTTACATGCCGTCCGATATTTCTCGGGCGATTCGCTTTGTCGTGCACACGACGCGCGCCACGGTGAAGGTCACCGGGACCGTGTTCTGCGTGGAGGTGGTCGGTGACGACGTGCGTGTTGACGTGGTGCGCGGGGCAGTGGAAGTGCGACGGACGGGTCTCGAAGCAGGTACTGCGATCATGCTTGCCGCCGGCCACACGCTCTCGCTGGCAACCAACAGCGTGACGACGCTCGATACGGCGGCCAGCGAGAGGATTCTGGAACTGGTGGGCGGCGACGGATCGGCGAGGCAAACCGCAGAACCGATCGGGCATCTGGACGAGGCGTTGCGTGACGGTCGGGAGCAACCGGCAGAGTTTGAGCCGATAACTGATCTGGTCGGCCGTGACGTTCAACCGCGCAGATCCGATGTCGCCGGCGGGAAACAGAAGCCGTCTGCTTCGGGCACGGCGACGGGCGATGCGGCGACGCCGGCCGGGAACGATCCCGAGGGGCTGCTCGCAGCAGCTCGGAGGTGCCGCACCGACCGGGATTGGACGTGCGCGGCAGCGAGCTATCAGAGAGTTGTCGAGCTGTACCCGGGGCAACCAGAGGCCAAGATCGCGCTGGTGTCGCTCGCAGAGATCCAGCTGCGACACCTGGGCCGACCCGGTCAGGCGCTGGTCAACTTCGAGCGATATCAGGCCACCAGCCCCGGTGGTCCGCTGGCCGAAGAGGCGCTCTATGGCATCTGCCGGGCACTGCTGGCGCTCGGCAGGGATGCCGACGAGCGGCGCAGCCTCGAGCAGTTCCTCGACCAGCATCCCTCCAGCCTGCGCGCCTCCAAGGCCAAGGCCAGGCTCGACGAGTTTTCGGGCAAGGGCGAGTGATTATTCCGCCCGTCGGCCATGCAGATTGCACCAGGACCGCAGAACCGGATATAATTACAAGGAGGTCAGCGATGACGCTTTGGGTCAGAATTTGTGTCGCCCTGTCAATCTGGACGGTGCTAGCATGGGTGATCGGCTGTACTCCTGCCAATGTGGTGGCCAAGGAGAATCCCGTAGATGATACTGACACCGGCTCGGACACCGGCTCGGACTCGGACACCGATTCTGACGGAGATTCGGACACTGATACGGGCAACGTGAACTACGGTCCGCCGATCCCCGAGACCTGCGAGGAAGCCGAGGTGTCCAATACATCGGTGGGCTGTGAGTTCTACGCGGTCGATCTGGACAACTGGGACGACGAGTTCTCACCGAGCGCCGATCCCCTCACTTTCTCAGTCGTCGTTTCCAACCCCCAGGAAGACCAGGACGCAGAAGTGGTGCTCGAGGATGGGCACGGCGAGCTATTGGTCGCGACGACCCTGTCGCCGGGTCAGCTAGAGGTGATCGACGTGGCTTGCGAGGGGGGAGGCTGCCTGGTCCCGGCGGCCGAGGTCAACATCCAGGGGATCGGCGAGCGCAGCGCGTTCAGGTTGACTGCGGACGTACCGATCACGGTGTACCAATGGAACACCTATGGCTACGAGGTCTTCTCGACCGACGCGTCGCTGCTGCTCCCGGTGACCAGCCTTTCGGGCACCTACATCGCGGCTTCGTGGGAAACCGCGGACTACCTTCTGAACACGAAAACGTCCCAGGTTACGGTCGTCGCCACTGTGGACGGCACGTCGCTGACCATCACCCCGGCGGTGGATGTGTCCGAGTACGGTGGGATCGGACCGCTGGTTGCAGGCGTGGAATCGGCGCCCATCACCCTGAATGCGGCCGATGTGCTGACGATCCGCGCGGTCGAGGGCGACACCGACCTCACCGGCACGGTGATTCAGGCGGACCAGGCCGTGGCCGTGTTCGGCGCCCATTCCTGCGCCAACGTGCCAAGTTGGAACTATTGTTGCTGCGACCATCTGGAGGAGCAGCTGTTGCCGCTCGAGGCTTGGGGCACCTCCACGGTGCTTGCCCGTCACGCGCCGCGGGCCGACTGCTCGGCGCTCGAAGACGCCGTGCTGTGGCGAATCATCGCCGGCACCGACGAGATGACGGTTTTTTTCAACCCCCCCGCGCCGTCTCCGTACTTGGGTCTGCATCATTTCAACCAGCAAGGAGATTACATCGAGTTTCTGAGTTCCGTGGATCACTTCGTGGAGGGACTCTTCGACGATCCAGAGGACCCGGACGAGCCCGAGGCGCCGTTCTTCGCCTACCAGCTGATGAGCAGCGCCTACAAGCCCCTGTGTGGGCCGGAGCAGGACGAGGGCGACCCGATGATGCTGCTCTCTCCGCCGGCCGGGCAATACCTCGATCGCTACGTATTCAATACGGATGATGTATTCGATTTTAGATATGACCACATCATTGTGGTTCGGCCGGCCGGGGTGGCCGTGGACCTCGACTGCCTCGGCGAGTTGGACGACGTAGAGTTCACCTCGGTCGGGTCGAGTGGCTGGGAAGTCGGTCGTTTTTTCATCGACGATCCATTGGATTCGAACACCTGCGTCGACGGCGCCCATTCCATCAGCTCGAACGAGCCGTTCGGACTCTCCGTGGTGGGCACCGGTGACCACCAGTCCTACGGTTACCCGGGGGGCATTGGCGTGAGGGCGATCAACCCCGATCCGGTGATCGAGTGACGCCGCCTCCGTTCTTCGTCTCGGGATCGCTTTTTCCCGCCCGTTCGGCCTCGAGATTGCACCAGTACCGCAGAATGGGGGACAAAATGTGGAGGTCGACAACAATGCATTGGGCAAAGTCATGTTTTTGGGCGGTGTATCTTGCCACTCAATTGTGGATGATCGGCTGTACTCCTGCCAATGTGGTGGCCAAGGAGGATACCGGAGGTGACACTGACACTGACACTGACACCGACACCGACTCGGACTCGGACACCGATTCTGACGGAGATTCGGACACTGATACGGACACCGTGAACGACGATCCGCCGATCCCCGAGACCTGCGAGGAAGCCGAGGTGTCCAAGACATCGGTGGGTTGCGAGTTCTACGCGGTCGATCTGGACAACTTGACCGAAGCTGACTCTGAAACTTTTGCGATTGTAATCTCGAACCCCCAGGAGAGCGACGACGCTTCAGTCGTGCTCGAACACGGGCTGAGCGGTGTGATTCACACGGTCACCATCCCACCTGGAGGGTTGGAGGTGATTGACGTGGCCTGCGACTCCGGATGCCTGGTCGGACCGCAGCAGATCGAGATGCAGGGCATCGCCCCTGGAGCCGGCTTCCGGTTCACGTCGGACGTGCCGATTCTCGCCTACCAGTGGAATCCGTACGGTGTCAACATGGATACCACCGACGCCTCGCTGCTGCTTCCGGTGACCTGTCTCCTGGGAACCTACATCGTCGCCGCCTGGGGCGAGGGGCCCGGAGACATGTGGCCCATGCTCACCTCCCAGGTCACGGTGGTGGCCACCGAGGACAACACGGAGATCCTCTTCGCCCCTTCGGTAAATGTGCCCAACTTGTACGGAGTGGGTGCGATCGCCGCAGGCGATGTGTCGGATTCCTACATCCTCAACGCTTTCGACGTCATTTCGCTGACCCCGGCCATGCTCCATCAAGACCTGACCGCCACGGTGATCCAGGCCGACAAGCCGGTGGCGGTATTCGGAGGCCACTCCTGCGCCAACGTACCGGATTCATCCTATACCGCGTGCGACCACGTTGAAGAGCAGATGCCGCCGCTGGCGGCATGGGGTACGTCGACCGTTCTCGCCAGACACGCCCAGCGGCACGGGTGCACTACCTATGCTGACGATCCGGTGGTCTGGCGGATCATTGCCGGCGCCGGCAACTCGACGGTCTATTTCGATCCGCCGGCGCCCGAGCCTGCCGGATCGGAATACCACTTCTTCCAGCAGGGGGAGATTCTCGAGTTCATGGGATCGGGCGACTACTACGCCAACGCGTTATACGACGACCCCGAGGACACGGACGAGCCCGAGGCACCGTTCTTTGCCTATCAAATTATGACCGGCTGGTCCTACTCGGTTTGCGCAGGAGACGACTTGGCCGAGGGCGATCCGATGATGCTCCAGTCTCCTCCGGCGGGCCAGTATCTCGACCGCTACGTGTTCAGCACCGACAGTGTTTTTGATTTTGCATACGATCACATCATTGTCGTCCGCTCGGCCGGAAGCGAGGTGACGCTCGATTGTCTTGGAGTGCTATCGGACGCGGACTTCGAGCCCGTGGGCAGCAGCGGTTGGGAGGTAGGCCGTTTCTACATTGATGATCCGGAAGACACGACCGGATGTCTGGACGGTGCGCACGATATCTCGGCCGACGCGCCGTTCGGTCTCTCGGTAGTGGGGACCTCGCAGACCAACTCCTACGGCTACCTCGGCGGCATTGGCGTGAGGGCGATCAACCCCGATCCGGTGATCGAGTGATTGCGAATGAAGGAGCGAGCCATGGAGTATGATCCGCCCAGGGTCCGTGTTCTGAGCCTGACATTTCTCGTGGCGCTGTCAGTGGTGATCGGAGCGTGTGAGGATGGCCGGGCCAGGATCGACGAGGATGACGACGACGACGGGAACTCCGATGCGGATGCCGACGGCGACTCGGACACCGACACCGACACCGATTCCGACGACATTCCGGGCGAGCCGAGCTTCGGCAGCGGTTCGAGCTTCGGATCGGTCGAGGAGATTTTCGGTTATCTGAACGAGCAGCGCCAGGACTACGATTTCCATGATCGATACAAGGGATTCCCGTTCGGCGGCGGGCAGTACCACCAGAGTTACACCTGGCCGCTCGCCTTCGACTGGGACGACGGCGTGGCAGCGGCGGCCCAAGCCGAGGCCGACGCAGTAGCCGGCTCGGGCACGCCGAGTGGTGAGAAGACCGTGGCCAGCGGCCCC
>JAUVDV010000016.1 GCA_030595125.1 Deltaproteobacteria bacterium | reverse complement strand
GTGTTTCATCCTGCGACGGCACTGGCGGCTGTGCTGTCAACAATGGCTCCGGGGTTGCCGGTGAGTGCTTGTTGCAAGGAGACATATGTTCGGATGGTTCCCAGTGTCCGGTGCCCCAGTGCATAGACGGAGTATGCTGCGAAAACAGCTGCGCCGCGGACTGCATGGCGTGCAGTGCGGCAAAAACCAGCGGTACCGACGGAACGTGCGATACGGTTACCGGCGGAAGCGACCCGGATACTGAATGTACCGATATCGTTAGCTGCGTGGCAGCGTGCGATGGAGCCGGAAGCTGTCGTGTGAACAACGGAAGTGGAACCGCCGTGATCTGCATTGTTCAGGGTACGGACTGCTCCGCAACCGGTGAGAACGCCCAGTGTTCCACCGGCAATTGCATAGACGATTATTGTTGCAACACCACCTGCGCGGAAATCTGCGCCACTTGCGACGGAGATCTGGATGACGACGGATCTCTGACGGGCGGGGAGCCGGCGGCAGTAGGTATTTGTACTACTTACAACCCGAGTCTGGATCCCGAGGGCGATTGCGTGGCCGTCGGTGCGTCAGGGGCGGACTTCGATTGCAACGGACTTTGCGACGGTTCCTGGTCCTGCGCGTGGCCGGATTCCACGACGCTGTGCAACACCGGTGTGGAGTGCAACGCGTGCAACGGAGCCGGGCTGTGCAACACCGTGCCGACCGTGGCCGACCCGTTGTGCGTCATGAATTGTGCTTCGGTGTTGTACTACTCCCCCAATGTTGCCGATGCTTACACCGCGATCTCGACCTGTCAATCCGCCTCTGCGACGAACGGTGTTGCGAATGCAGTGTGCGATGGGTTCGGGGATTGCCTTACCAGCGTCGAGTGGTGTGTGCCTCCGACCGCCGGGTGGAGCGACATGACCAGTGGAGACTATCTGGCCAGCTTGTGTGAGAGCTTCGCAGGCACTTGTACGAGCATGACTCCCCCGGCCGTCACCCCCGCGTCGGGGACCGGAGAGATTTGCTCCGTTTCGCCGGGCGCCGAGTGTTGGGACGACGTGGGTACTCTGGAGTGTCAGATGGTAGATCCGCCGAGGCCGATCTGGCCGGAGAGCGGGAGTAACCTGTGGGCGCACCCGAATGCATCCCCAACGCCGTTGGCGTTTTTGGAAGAGCAGAAGTTTGTTTTTGAAACACAACTCTACGATCCCGGCATGTTCGATATGTCGCCAACTTATCCCACGTTCAGCATTCAATTCAGCCAGGATCCTGCTTTCGGATCCGTGGAGCACACGCTGACGAATTGTACATGGGGGGTCGACGCGGACTTTGGTGCGACGGTCATTTGCACCATGGATGACTCGTGGAGCCCGGTGTTGACCGGCGCGTACGTATACTGGCGGGCGGTGCAGACGTATCAATACGAGGGCGGCGGCGGCGATATTTTCCAGGACTCCATCGTATGGTCCATCAGAGCCCAGGCTCCCAACGATGTGAACGGGGACGGGCTGTCAGATGTGGTGATCGGGTCCAACACTGGAAATCCAACGCTGTATCTGGGCAGTTCCCTCACGACAGACAAGTTAACGTCCGAGGCAGATGTAACATTTACAGGCTTCGCCCGAAGCAATGTGCAAATAGTCGGCGACCTGAACGCGGACGGCTACCAGGAGATTGCGTTCCAGGATTACAACGGTGATTCGAGTATGGTCTATATCGTTTTGGGACGAGCAACCTGGCCCGCGTCGCCGGCAACGGTGAGCATTTCAACCTTCGCCGATACATACACCGTGGCGCCCCAAGTCGTGACCAACCACACCCAGTTCTTCGGGACCGCAATGGCGGGTATGGATTTAAACGGTGACGGTTTCGATGATCTGGTGATCGGTCACAAGGGTCAGACCAATAACTCCGATGGCAAGGTCTTTGTATTCTTTGGCAAAACCACCTGGGCCAACGAGAGCTACGTTACCGCTGATCTTACGTTTGTCGGAGACGCAACAGACGAGGACGAGCTTGGAAACGCCGTTGCGGATGCAGGCGATGTGGACGGGGACGGTTTTGTCGACCTGTTGATCGGTGCCTACAAGGACGGAGACGTGTACGTCGTGACAGGTGATCCATTCATCACGGGAGGAAACATTTCCGACAGGGCGAGACTGTTCATGGACAGCACCGGCACAATTCAAAACGGGTTTTTCGTGGCAACGGCCAGGGATATCGATCTGGATGGTTACTCGGACTTCATTTCCGGTTCGCCTCAAAACGGTGGGTCGAGTCCATACTACGAGGGCAGGCTCATGGCCTACCTCTCGCCTGTTACACCGCTATCTCCCCTTGGAGATCCGGGGTCCTCAACCTGGACCACGGTGAGCTACTCTGCGGAGTATATGGAAGTAGAGCCAGGATCGGACAAGCACAGGGTTGGCTGGTCCGCCTCCATTGGAAGATTCGACAACAATCTCCATGTGGACCTGTTGGCATGTCCGCAGATCATTACCGATTCAGTTGAGGGAGTCGCCTGGCTGGAATTAGATATCAAGAACTCGGGTGGGTTGGTGACCATGGAGACGGCGGGTAGCACCGGCGCTGATAAAAAAATACGCCAGGAGGCCACCACTGCATTACCACCCAATAGCGGTCACGATCGCATGGGGAACCCCTGCGTAGGAATCGGCGATGTGGACGGAGACGGGCTCCACGACATGGCGGTATCTGCTGTTAATTGGGACAATTACTCAGTGACGACAAACACGGGCGCCAACTACGGCAGGGTCTATATCATCCTGGGATCGACGATATCGGGCATGGCCGAGGAGTTCACGACCCTGGGAACTGCAGCCAATCCAGGCGTCGTTCGCATCAGCGAGACCGCCACCACAGGTCGTCTCTTTGGAAGATACGTGAGCTCCTACCCGTCGGCGGGCAATTACCATTAATACGAGTTCATTGCGGTTGAAGATCGCAGCTATATTTGGGGAAATCACTCAACCAGTGCGCAAGAAAATCGAGTCGAAGGGAGAAAGAAGATGCCACCTCTCACAAATCAGCAGGTAACGCTTTTTGCGGTGTTTAACGGAATCAGCAAGGTAAAGGAACAATCGAGCACGCCCCTGATCAGGGAGGCGACGGCTCCGACTCCGGGGAATCCCTGGACATGGACCATCGACCCTCTCTCACTTGGGGATTTCGATTCCACGAACCCTCCACAGTTTGATTTTGCCTACGACAACGTCGATGCATTTGCCGGAGAAAACTTCGACAACACGGACCGGGTCCGCGCGAGATTGATCTGGACGTATATAGACGATGCCGACTGGCGCAAGAGCGGAGGGCTGGATGGAAAGGTGCGACTGACCCTCTCCAACGGTTTGGATTCGGACATCGTTTACGAGGACGGCGGAGCGAACGGCGCGTTCGAGATTTCGTTGAGGCATCTGGACAAGAGCGGGTACTTGCTGCTTCAGAATCGGAACAGCGGTGAAGAGCCCTTGCCCGTTACGGATACGGACACATATGCTTTTTCTGTCGGGCCCAACGGCTTCACCAAAGTCAGCGGGAGCGACCTGCCCATGAACTTCAGTCTGACGTTCAGCGACAAGGGCGCGATCACGGGCACGGATGGCGACGCGCCGGCCTGGGATGAACAGGTCACCTTTGACCTGGTTGTGCAGCGGGGCGCCCATGAGCCGTGTACGATTGACGATATTGTTCTCAAGCTGGATAGCTCTGGACCTGACACCACCGGCTACGCGATTTTGCAGGGCTTCAACGCGACTACGGACGCGCTTCCGGACGCGGAAACGGACACATTTGCTTTTTCCGTCGGCACGGGCGGTTTCACAAAAGTCAGTGGGAGTGACCTTCCGGCATTGTTCGGGCTCACGTTCAATGATCGAGGCGCGATTACCGGTCTCCTTGGCGACACGCCGGCCTGGGATGAACAGGTCACCTTTGACCTGGTTCTGGCCCAGGGCAATCTGGCGGGCTCGGTCTTTTCCGGCCAGACCTTGCAGCTTCGCGCTGGTGTGGTGATTGACGGTTACCTGCTCACCGAGGGCTTCGCCACAACGAGCCAGGCGCTCGACGGTGGGGATGGGAACACGTGGACGTTCGGTGTTACGTCGGATGGCTTCACGAAGGTCAGCGGGAGCGACCTTCCATTGAACTTCGGCCTGGCGTTCAGCACCAAGGGCGCGATCACGGGCACGGTTGGCGACGCACCGGCGTGGGACGAGGTGGTGACGTTTGACCTGAGTGTGCAACACAGCACTGAGGCAAGCTGGGCCGGGTCGATCTACACGGGGCTGGACTTGATGCTTCGCGCTGGTGTGGTGATTGACGGTTACTTGTTGCTCGAGAATCGTGACTCGGTTGACGACGCTCTGGTCGCCGGCGATACGAACACATGGACGTTCGGTGTTACGTCGGATGGCTTCACGAAGGTCAGCGGGAGCGACCTTCCATTGAACTTCGGCCTGGCGTTCAGCACCAAGGGCGCGATCACGGGTACGGTCGGCGACGCACCCGCGTGGGACGAGGTAGTGACTTTTGACTTGAGCGTGCAACACAGCACGGAGGCAAGCTGGGCCGGGTCGATCTACCAGGCGATTAATCTGCGACTTGTGGCCGGTGGGATCGCGATTACGGGCTACACGTATTTCAACAATCAGCAATCGGGCGAAGATGCTCTTGCTGCGACAGATACCAACACGTGGACGTTCGACGTAACCGCAGACGGCTTCACGAAGGTCAGTGGAAGCGACCTGCCATTGAACTTTGGTCTGGCGTTCAGCGATAGAGGAGCGATCACCGGAGCGGTCGGTGACACACCCGCGTGGAACGAGGACGTAACCTTCGACCTGCGGATTTCTACCGGCAACAGCGCAGGATCGATTTTCGAAGAAATAATTCTCCAGCTTCGGAAGCTGCATCCGGATACACTGCCGGTGCATGAATCGTGGTCAAATGATTCCACCCCAATCAGTGTGACTGGGGACACATCTTCTTTCTCCTGGAGCGCGTTTGCGAGCACGACGTTGCCTCTGGTTGCAGCAGATGTAACGGGAGCGGCGATGACCGTGACTTGGAACGGTGGGACTCTCGACCCCTTCGTCGGCACTTCGGCGGACTTCTCTCTCACCGTCAAGAAGGGCACGTTGGCGTGGTCGTCAATCTCACACACGGCTGACGTTACGGGAGACGCGGCGGCGCCCAAACCGACCATCACCAGCGCCGAGTTCGGGTCAACCAATCTGAACCCCTTTACCGTTTCTGTGGCTTACGGTGTGCCGGTGAGCGTCGCCGAGGCGTCCAAACTGGTAGCGGATAACGCGGCCCTGTCTGTGAGCAGCGGTGCGGACGGAGATAGCACATTTACTTTCTCGGTTGCGCCCTTTGGCTCTGGTGCAGTTGCGTTGAATTACGACGTCGGTGGCTACTATAATGACCCGGCCCTTGATACCACCGATGGGCTCCCCAACGAAGACGCGGACGAGTGGACCATCAACTACACGTCCGTTTTTCCGATCCTTTCGAAACAGAACAACCAGGTCCTTCCATCGTGCAGAGAGAGAATGCGCTACCAGACGGTTGTGCACTTTGAGGCTACTCCATCGGGGCCGGTAACCTGGGCAGTGAACAATCACGCCGATATTTTCGAGTTGGTGGACGATCCGGATACACCTCTGCCGGCCAATCAGCAGATCCTGCGTACCAAGATCGGAGTCGTTGCTTCGGATATCAAGTTCATCCCGGGCGACTGGTTCGAGATCGGTCCCCAGAATGTATCGATAACCGCAACGACGAATGTTGGCACCGGAACCACCGACTTTTCACTGCCGGTGATCAACACAGCCGAAGACATCGATGTGGCTATCGTGCTGGATCACTCCGGTTCCATGCGGCGGTGGGACCGTTGGGAGGCGGCCTACGACGGGGCACAGATGTTCTGCGATCTGGTTGACGGAATTACCGACGACCCGCCCAACAACAACAACAAGGTGGGCGTCTACTGGTTTGCAGGAAATTGCGGCGATCGCAATCACGATCACACGACATATCCAGTCGACATGTACTTCGGGTCGTTCCCGGTCACACCGGTCGCAGGAGGAATCGCCACCGATTTCAGCATCGACACAGATGCGGCGCTGACCGATCACGCGCAGATTCCCGCAATATTTGGGTCCGTTGCGAACAAGCCCACGGACTGCACCGGAATTGCAGCCGGCCTCTATCATTGCAAGGAGGAGTTGACTGCCGGGACGCTGGGCAGCAACGGACACGAGAAGGTGATCCTGGCCTTGTCCGACGGCATGGAGAACTGCAAGCCGTACCTCGAGGATCTCATTCAGAGTGGCGGCACACCGAACTGGCCCTCGGACGCCGGGATCAGGATCTACTCGGTGGCGGTCATGACGTCTCACGCATGGGTTAACAAGCTTCGGGGCGCTTCGGAAGCCACTGGTGGATACGGAGCTCTCGACGTCAAGCACATAGAACAGGGCACCTCGGCGGACAGCGCCCACAATCTGGTGCTCAAGTGGTTCAGGGGATCTTTTTGCAATCTGTACGGGTACGATCCAATTCTCGATACGCCGGATCCAACCCTCTCGGGGGGAGAATTCGACGAGTATCCCATATCGATCACCCTTGGTGTGGACCGTCTGGTTGTCACCTGTTTGTTGGAAGAGGACGACGACGGCAAATGGGACCTTGGCCTCGTTCCCCCCGGACAGGACTGCGCCATTTATTTCTCGTCCGCGTCACTCTATGCCGGAGTGCGGACTCTATCGTCGAAGCGGTATCTGGGGATGGTAGTTGACCTCCCGCTCGATCTGGACGGGCACGGTCACCGCTGGGCGGGTGACTGGAAGGTAGTAGTGGTCAGGAAGGCCGGTGCTCCGGCGGCCAACTACTCGGTCGGCGCGATGGCCCACCAGGATACCCTCAACACCCTCGACATCGTCTTGCCATCGAAACCGCTCCCGGGGGACACCGCCAAGTTTGTGCTCAACCTCAGGGGCAAGGACGGTAAACCGATAACCGGCGCCACCGCAACAGCGACGGTGTATCTGCCCGGTCCCTGGCCGGGCCATGACGTGGCTCTGGAGGTGGGCTCCAACCTGGCGTTGGTCAAGAAGCTCAAGCAGTCAAAGAGCATGGCGGCTGTAGATAGTGGATCCGTGGCCGACACGATACTCGGACAGATGTACTCAAAGAGTGCCTTTGAGCCGGGGCCGCAGAAGAAACTGACGTTGTCGCACGCGGGCAAGGGAGTCTATGAAGCGCAGCTCAAGTTAGACCGGCCGGGGCCTCACAATATCGATGTCAGCGTGGAATTGGATCGCAAGAGCCTCCCGGGCGAACAGGACCTCAAGCTGAAGACGCACATCGACAGAATAGGCGATATCTACTCGGCGGTGGATGCCAGGGCAGAGAAAGCGTTTGTCAAAAAGGCAGCGGGGGCTCGCCAGGCATTTGGGCTCGAATTGCGAAGACAGCTCTCCGTGGGCTTCCTCCCCACGGTCAAGGATTCCCAGACCGGTGGGTATTTCATGAGTGGAGAGACAATCCGCCTGATGGTGCAACCCGCGGGCAAGGGAGACGTGCTTCTCGGGCCCGGCTGGGCAGACTCTATCCAGTTCGTCGCGCCCGACGGCGATGTGCTTCCGTGGCCTGTCGTCGACCAGGGGAACGGGGACTACTTGCTGGACTTCCAGCTCGACGCGACCAACCCGAGATTCGACATGGGCGGCACGGCCATCGTTTCGGACCGGATGGTGTTGAGGCATGCGTTAGGAGCGGACATCGGCGTGGCTGATCACACGCTGCCGCTCAAGGGCTTCTCCGTGACGGTGCTTGGAATCAAGATGCCCATCGAGGTTCGGGCGCTGTTGGGCAACCGGAGATCCAGGGAGGTTCACCTGATCACCTGTCAGTACGCCAGCAAGATTGCCGATAAGAACAAGACCTGGTTGCATGATCTGAAGCAGGCCAAACGCCTGGGTTACGACACCTGCGAGCACTGCCTGCCGCTCATCTGCAATACGGATCCGAAACACATGGAGGCTCACAAGTTGTTCTGCTCGCACGTCCGGAGGATAAAGACCTCCAACCGTGTCGAGGTTCACAACTGGAGCCAGGCCGAGAAACTCGGATTCGACGGGTGTTTTCACTGTCTGAAAGATAAGCACACCAGATAGAGAATCCTGTTTTCGCGATTGGGCAAATATGAGATATTCTCGCTAAATATGAGCACCCTGTCCGCCAGTGTCGCGAATTCAATCTTGAGTGCTACTACCACGTCGAACGAAGAGTTCGAGTACGTCGCTGCCGAGATCGGATTCGACCTGTCCGAGCTTCGAGATCCCGAGGCCCGCGTGAGCTACGATCAGTACATTGCCATATGGAACGAGGCCATCCATCGTACCGGCGACACCTACCTCGGGCTCCACGTGGCCGAGCGCGTGAACATGGACCAGCTCGGTGTGATCTCCCAGGCTGTTCTTCTGTGCTCCAACCTCGGGCAAGCGCTGGATCTCTTGCTGCGGTACAACCGCCTGACCAACGACGCAGTCGACGTTCATCTCGAGTATGCCGATGGCGAGGTGAGGCTCTCATTCAATCTCTCCTTTCCACCCTGGGCTGTGCCCCGCCCGGAGGCCGAGTTCGTCATGGCTGTGATATGCCATTCAATCAGCCGTGTCCTCGGCAGGAAAATCTACCCGCTCGAGGTCCGTTTCAAGCACACGGAACCCCCGGAGATCGGCGAGTACAAACGAACATTCGGCAATAACGTTGTCTTCAGCTACCGGATCAATGAGCTGGTTTTTTCGTCAGCGCTTATCGAAGAACCCGCCACCAACTCCGACCCGGCGGCGTACGCCGCCATGGAAAAGCGTTCCGCAGAGATGATCAAGAGACTTCCTCCCGCAGATCCGCTGATCGACAAATTGCGCAAGACGGTCTTCAACGCTCTGGGAGTGGGCGATGTGTCAATGCAATCAATATCGCGCCTGATGAATATCAGCGCCGACAAGCTACGAAAGGAACTCTCGACCCGGAGGACCTCCTTCCGGTTCCTGGTCAACTCAATCAAGCGGGATATCGCGCTCGTTTATCTGGAGGACCGGAGCTGGTCCCTGGCGGACGTGGCCTTTGTGCTCGGATTCTCTGATACGTCCTCTTTCAATCGGTCGTTTCGGGGATGGACGGGGGAGACGCCGACCGAGTATCGGAGGTTCTTTTTTGGAGATCCGGAGTAGTCAACCATGAGAAATAAAGAAAGTGATCCTGGCTACATCCTTCTGTGGATGGGATCCCTTGGCACGTTCGACATATCGTAGTTGAGGAAGTTCATCATCATCTGAAAACCGAGAATAATAGAAAGCGCCGCGATCATCACCGTTCCGGTTGCGGTGGCCGCTCCTTTTTGTGCGCTCTCGTGCCACTTGATCAAACCGAAACTCAATCCAAATATCTGCGCCGCCAAACCCAAAACCAAGTTCAGTGAAGCGAAACTGAAATTCCTCAAGAAGTAGTTATAAAACAACCTCTTGATAAAATTCCTGGTGTGGAGAAACGGGAACGCAACAAACGATCTCCAGACGCTCAGGTTGCTCTTTTCGTCTGCATATTTCGCATTGAAGGGCACGTCGACAACCACCGCTCCAAAGGTATTTAGCCGAAAAAGAATATCCGACTCGAAAAAGTAACGCTTACTGATTTTTTTTACTGGAAGTACATTTGCCACTTTGGCGTGAATGGCCGTGTAGCCGTTGGTCGAATCGAAGAGATTCCAGTATCCGGTCGAAATCTTGGAGAAAAAGGACAGTCCGACGTTGCCTATCCGGCGCACGAACGGCATCGCCCTCACGCCCTCTAGATCGAAGAAACGGTTCCCCTTTACGTAGTCTGCCCCTCCATTGACGATCGGCGCGACCATCCTGGGTACCATTGCCGGATCCATCTGACCATCGCCATCAATCTTGACAATGATATCAATACCGTCATCGATGGCCGCACGGTATCCTGTGATCACCGCTCCGCCAACGCCTGTATTCTTTTCGTGACGAATCATCACAAGTCGCGGATCGTCGCCCAGGAATTTCCTTGCAACCTCGCCGCTGTTTTGTGGACAGGCGTCATCCACGCAATAGATCTTTGATACTTCGGGCCCGATTCGAGCCAGCACAGTTTCTATTTGTTCCGAAACTTTGTAGCAGGGGATCACCACGCCGATCCTCGGTGTGATGTTCTCGGTTTCCTTGCTCGAGCCTGCTGGAAGTGTCCCATCAATCATTGCGATATCTTATTAGCGACGACAAAAGTGCCTTTCACGCCGAAGAGTACATCAACCACTTTCTCTTATCAAACCCACGGCCACGCTCAAATTTGAGTTGGGCCGATGCAGTTGTCAACCAATGGTAAACCGAGTAATAACCATGCAAACGAATGTTTTCCGAGTAGAGATTTATAGGGCCATTTTCAGGGACCTGAATCCAAAAAGAAACGCGATGCAAATCAGGAAGATCATTGCCAAATTATTCCCTTCCGACAAGCGGTGGAGGTACCTGCTTCTTCTGGCAATTATCGGGATATTCATCGTTCTCAAGATAAACTTCGCCCCTGGTATCGGACGGGTATCCCTGGACGGCGACTACTACTACCAGATTGCGCGTAATGTGGCCGAGGGCAACGGACTTTCCACCAACGTGTCGCTGTACAATCAGGGGCTCAAGACCCTGCCACATGAACTGAACATCAGTCCTGTCTGGCCACTGGTCCTCGGATACGCAGGCAAGGTGTTCGGGCTTCGCGCCACAGCGGCGCATCTGCCAGAGGTTTTCTTTATTCTGGACCTCATCCTCCTATATTTTCTGGCCAATCTTCTGGTACGGCGCGCCGGCAAGGAATCTGTCCGCCTCTGGATCCTGAACGGTCGGGTTCTGGATATCGGCCACCTGGCAGTCCTTCTGTTTGGGTCGAACCGGGTGTTTTTCGAGTTCACTTCCATGCCCTATACGGAGGGAATCGGGTTCTTTTTCCTCTTTATATCCTTGATTCTGGCCGACCAGGCCGCCGCCAGGCGGAGTCTGGTACTGGCAGCAGTAACGGGGTTGATCGCCGGCGTGGGTTTCCTGGCCCGCGTTCAGATGGTGGGCGTGTTGGTGGCCGTTCCACTGGTGTATGGCATTATCGCCATACGCGGGGACAGGAAGTTCTTCCTGATGGCCGCTGTAACCGGCCTTGGCTCCATTGTAGCCATGATCCCCTGGGCCATCTGGTTACACTCCTGGATGGATACGGTTACCTTGAACGCGTACCTGGGCATGGGTTCTCTCCACGAGACACCCGAACTCAAGTACTTCTCTCATACCGTCAAGCACAAGGAGACCGTCAGCAAAGTGAAGATGGCCTGGGATGGCCTTTTCGTGGCCTTCTCATCGCATAAAAAGAACGCGTATTCCTTCTCCTTTAGCTGGATAATTTACCTGGTTCCGCTGGCTGCCGCCGAGTTCGCAGCCCACATCTCCGAATGGAAGGAGCGCCTCAACAGGATCTTCTCAGCGCGCGGTTTGCTGGTGTTGGTCATGATAATCTCCACTCTCATAGCCCTATATCCCATTCATTCCTCAAAGCGCGCGTTCTTCAAGCCGTGGCTCTTCGGGTGGCGTCACGGGCTCCCCATGATGATGCTCGTCACCCTGGCTCTCACTTACCTGTTGACCAACAACAAGAATTCACTTGGACGGCTGCTCACCATACTGTTCATCGGAGCGTCACTGGTGGTGGGTGGTGACAACCTCCATACGTATCTCACACGTGAATACAGACCCGACCCCAAAGGACCGGAAGCAGACGTGATTTCGTGGCTGGACAGGCAGGATCCAAAGCCGACCGTGATAACAACCCACGCCCAGATCCTGTCGGTCTTCAGCCGTTCCTATTTCCACTGGGCCGATTGCAGGCTCAACCCGCATCACACCCTGGCTCTGTTCGACCACGCAGATGCAGACTATGTGCTCATCTACCAGCGGGAAAAAAAATGCCGATTCGTCAAGAAGCTCATCAAGCAGAAAAAAATCAGGAAAGTGAAAACCTTCAACAGGCGTTGGAGAATTGACGTCTGGGAGCGGGCCGACGAGCTGTTGGCCGAGAAGCCCGAGACCAAGAAGTGATTGTGATGTCTCGCAGAGTGGCTATGGTGGTGAGCAACGTTCATCGTCCAGATGTACGCGTGCACAAGGAGGCGGCTGCTCTGGCAAAAGCGGGTTTTGAGGTTACCGTGTATGCGTTCGATCGGGAACACGAAGGTTTGCCTCAATACGAGCGAATCGACGGTGTAGACATCGAGCGAATTGCAGTACGCCTGTCCCGAGTGGGCAATCTCTTGGAGACCGGAATGGGTCTGCTCGAGTTCAGATCCGAAGTCCGAAGGAGATTGTTGAGGACCCTGCCTGTAGTAGTCCATTGCCACGATCAAGATACCTGCGCGGTGGGTGTATGGTGGAAGAGGCGTGGAGGGAAATTCGTCTTTGACGCTCACGATCTGTACTGGACCTGGCTTCTGATGCCCGATCCCCTTTCGGCCTGGAGGCGCGCCGGAGCGGTGGTTCTGAGGGAGCTGGATAGACGCTACGCCATGGTCGCAGATCTCCTGATAACAACCTCCGAGGCGATAGGCCCGCACCCCGGTTTCGCGGAAACCTACCGGGAACTGGGAGTGGATCCACTGGTGATCTGGAATGCTCCAGATGTGGTCGAAGAGATTGCTCCTTTTCCACATAAGTTCACAGTGGGATACATGGGCAACGTTCGCGAGGCGTCCATGTTTAAGTGGTTGATCAGGGCGGTCGAGAAGCTCCCGGAAAACGACCGTCCCATCATCAGGATCGCCGGAGCCGGAAGGAGCGAGAAGGAGGTAGAGACTGAACTTCAGTCAGCGGCCAGTAACTTGAATCTGGAAGTGAAGACCACCGGAGCCTACAGTTTCATGGAACTTCCCCGGCTGATGGCACAGACTTCGGTGCAATACTGTGTATACCCCACCGAGCGCGGCAATGTAGATCGGGCCATGGCGGTTAAGCTCCTGGATTCGATTGCGCATGGGCGGCCTGTGATAGGAAACGCAAGCTCGCTGATGGGTGATTTCATCGAGAAAAATAATTGGGGTTGGGCCGTGGAACCTGGCGACATCGACGGTCTTGCTGCAGCTCTCGCCGATGCTCACAATTGGGCACCTGATCGTGATTTGTCAGATCCACCGAGCTGGCGCGTAGAAGCAAACAAGTTGATCCAGGCATACGAGAACCTGGTCGACGAACATGATGTTTCGCCGGGAGAGTCATGATGGGGAGGGCGAAAACCAGCGTAGGGATTTGCATCGCCACATTCAGAAGGCCTCTGGGGTTGGAGCGGATACTGAACAGTATTGCAAAACTGGAGTTCGCCGAATGCCGCAATTTCGAGGTGGCAGTCTTTGTGGTCGAGAACGATTCGACGAGAGCGAGTGAGCCAATCGTGGAAAGTTGTAGGGACCTGCTGCGGTGGCCTTTGTACTACGGTATTGAAAACTCCCGTGGCTACTCCCATGTGCGTAATCGCCTGGTGGAAATGGCAACTGCCAAGGAAATGGACTACATCGCATTCATCGACGACGACGAAGTTGCCGAACCGCAATGGCTCGACGAATTACTCAAATACGCCCTACAGACCAGAGCAGAAGTGGTACTTGGTCCAGTGTTGTCGCGATTCGAAAAACCGGTCCCGTCCTGGCTCGCCGCGGCCTTCGACAGGCGACGGCATGAGAGCGGACATCAAGTTGGGGCGAGGGATTTTCGCACAGGAAATGTTCTATTGAGGACAGATATACTGCGAAATGTCGACGGTCCTTTCTGCCATGCATTCGCTTTGACCGGTGGAGAGGATTCGCATCTTGGGAGGATTCTGGAGCGATCGGGGATAAAATTCGTCTGGGCTGACGATGCGATTGTCGTCGAATCGGTGCCGCAATCCAGAGCGAATATGAGCTGGGTTCTGAAAAAGAGTTATCAGACGGCGAAGACCCTCGTGCGGTCCAAGTCGGCAGAAACCTCCTCACCACTGGTAAGTCTGTCAATAGCAGCAAGAACGGTCGTGGTCATCGCCCTTGGAGAGCTTCAAATCGCGGCCTTTCCCGTAACTGGCAGAGAGGGCGCATTCCAGGGGATTCGTAATATCGTCTGGGGGTTTGGGAACCTGTCAGGTCTCTTGTTCCGAGGTGTTGCCCAACCTTCAGGTGCGAGGACGGATCGCGGATGATCGGCATTTTCGGAAACGAAACACGTCTCTGTAGAAAATCCCAAGTAGATTTCTGAAGGATTTGACTGCCGTGATCGGATGGTAGCCGGTTATCGACAGCATCTCCTGGTATCTTTGCAGCAGCTGCTTGTTGCTGGCCCCGCCCAGGGTCATGTTGGATATTGTCCTGTTGAGATACTTGAAGGTTGCGCCCTTCAAATAGAACCTCCGAAGTAACTCGAAGTCCATCGCGATTCTCAATCTGTCATCGAAAACACCATATTTGGAGTACGCATGCTTCGCGACGAAACATGTCGGGTGGTTCAGGGTCGGCATATAGTACCTGATCAGTCGCGAGAAATTGGGGTCTCCTTTTTGAACACGATTGAGCTCAGGGAAATGGAGATCGCCGTACACGACGTCGGGTTGGTCATTGGCGAGATAGCACCCGAGGACAGCCTCGACAGCGTCCGATTCCAGCCAGTCGTCAGCGTTGACAATACCGATAAGTTCGCCGCAAGCGCGTGCGATACCCTTGTTGAAGGCATGGGCGATTCCATTGTCAGGTTCACTAACCCAATGCGCTATCGAATCCCCGCGCTTTTCCAGAATAGACTGAGTACCATCAGTGGATCCACCATCGATCACGATATGTTCAACATATTGATATGTCTGTTTACATATGCTGTCGATCGCGCGTTCGATAGTGGAAGCCGAGTTGAACGACGGCGTGACTATTGTGACCAGTGGCTCAGATTTCTTCATTTCGACCGAGGATGATATCATAAAACAGCTTGTTTCACAGGCAGCACCGTAATGAGTGCCGTAATGAGGCATCGACATGTATAGTGAAATACGTGTAGACAACATCACCCAAATAGCTTGCCTCACCGTCGACGGGGGAAATACCATGAGCCAAGGATTGCGCTGAGAAACCGCCTATGGGAGTACCTATATGAAATTAATAATCCGAATCGCGCAGAGAATAATGGCCCGAAAAGCACTCTATCCAGTGAACAGGTTGCTGTACGCCATCGCTCTTCGTGGGCTGGGTGTACTCAACTGGGAAGACCGCAATCTCTCCGGGGAGAATCACTTCCTCGAGAAAATCATGCCGCAGCTGATCACGGTAGACGCTCCGGTAGTCTTTGACGTCGGGGCCAATGTTGGCAAGTATTCGCAGTTGGTCGCAAGGAATATACCTCACGCCCGACTCTTCTCGTTCGAGCCCAACCCGGGGAGTTTTTCCTCTCTTGAGACACACATGTCGGACAAGGTTACCGCCATCAATAAAGGTATGAGTGATAAGCCCGGCAAGCTGGAACTCTTCGATTACGAGGAAGCTGATGGTTCAAGCCATGCGTCGCTTTACCGGGAGGTAATTGAGGAGATCAGATCATCCAGATCTTCCACCACAATCGTAGAAATGACGACGGTTGACGACTTCATGGCACAATGGAATATTGATAAACTTGCCTTGCTCAAGATTGATACCGAAGGCCATGAGCGTGAGGTCCTGCTGGGAGCACACCAAGCCATTTCGACCGGAAAAATCAATGTCATTCACCTGGAGTTCAACGAGATGAACGTGGTCAGCAGGTTCTTCTTCAGGGATCTCATTGGATTGCTTCCCGACTACGAACTCTACCGTATGCTCCCTGACGGTCTGGTTCCTGTCGGGCCGTACAATGCAGTGTGGTGCGAGATCTTCGCGTTTCAGAACATTGTAGCAATTCGCAAGGAGCTCGCAGGATATTCCTAGCTCAGATAACGCTTCAGGTTGACGGGGTTTATCGAGTTAAGCTGCATGAAAAAGATGTTGCGGGATCCCGAGAAGAATAGATTCGCGAGCCAGCCCGAAACCGCATATGAAATCAGTGTCGCCCAGGCGGCCCCCACCCCACCATACTCTGGTATGAGAAACAGATTTAATCCCAGGTTGACAATCACGCCCATGAGGGTTCGATACAATGAGATCTTCATCAGGTTCTCGGCCACCAGGTATCTTGAACTCGCCACACCCATGAATACAAAGATTCCTGACCATATGTGGAGCGAAAGAATCTGTGCCGCGCCTGAATACTCGACACCAAAAAGAAGATCCACAATGAAACCCGACAGGAAGAAAACGGCAAGAGCAACTACGGCCGAGAACCAGAAAAAGATGTCGAACAGAGTTTGAAGCCTGTCCAGATACATCTTGCGGCATTTTTCTCGGGACCTGATCAGCGCCGGGAAGATGGAGATTGCAACGGCGCCGGGAAGGAAATACCAGGCCTCCGACAACCGAACAGCCACCGAGTATGTTCCCAGCGCTTCTTCGCCGACCATCTGTCCGATCATCACTTGATCGATTTTCATGTATATTACCATCGCCAGAGCCGACAGGGCCAGCGGCCAGCTGTCGCGGCTTAGCGACTTCATTGTTGCTACTTTCGGTTTCCACGAGATCCGTTTTGTTTTGGTTCGGGCCTTGTAGAAGATGACGAACCCAAGCGCGGCAAGAGCCATGGTCAGTGGCGCCATCCAGATGAATGCGACCAGGGGCGCGAGCAATAGAATCAGGCCTACTTTCACCGCGCCGACAAAAACAGTAGAAGAGAGCTGGGAAAAGACGATGTACTTGGCTTCCACACGAGACTGAAACCAGAAGTCGATAATATCCAGCACTTTGAACAAGTAGCCCACGGCGACAATAGCGATGAAGTACAGATACTCGGTGTCCCCCGGCCGAAGGATTGTGATGACGGCGACCGCTGCCCCTCCCTGTATCAGGGTTCCGACAAACTTGAGCAAGAGCGCGCTGCCCATGATCTGGGGCTCGCGTGAAGGTTCCCGGACGAGATCTCTGATGATCACCGAGTTGAGTCCCAAGGTGGAGAGTACGGACAGCAGCGACAGCAAGGCAACACAATAGCTCATTGTCCCGTACTGTTTAGGACCCAGGTACCTGGCGACCCAGACACCCACACCCAGAGCGACCAGCATGTTGCCGATCCGTCCAAGGAATATCCAATTGGTGTTGAACAACGCGCTCTTCAGCTCGCGGCGCTGGTCGATGTTGGCCCGAATAGCGCTGGGCCTGAGTTTTCGAAGGAATCGACGCACAACAACAAGCCTTCTGAATGTGACCGATATTTTGGTCTACGACGCGCCCGCAACGTGCTCACCGTAGCACGGAAAACGTCTTGCTCGCCAACTCCGTGCGCGATACGGTTACCAAAGATTTTTCAAGGATACACGTCGAGATTTCAACAATGGCACCTTCACCAATAGTGATTTTTACATACAATCGACCCCAGAAAACCAAACAGGTTCTCGCAGAGTCTTCAATCTTGGAATAGGCAAGGGTTTTTCCGTACGAGAGGTCATCAAATCCGCAAGAGAAGTGACCGGAACGGAATTCGGGGTCGTGGAAGCCGACGCCCGAAAAGGAGACCCCGCTGTATTGTTGGCGGATCCATCAGTTGCCGTGGAGGAGTTGAGGTGGAGGCCGGAGTAAACCGGGATCGACGAGATCGTTCGGTCAGCCTGGGATTGGTATATGAAGCACGGTTTTGAACCCGTTTCATCATGACGTCCAAAATGGTCGACGAGAAGTTCAACTACCAATCCGAGCTGGAATAATATCTTGAAGCGAGATCCTCGGTGCGAGATCGAATGTAGTCGATCTGGTCGGCATCGAGTACTTGTTTCCAGCGTTTGATATTCGATCGGGAGTCTCGCTTCATGGTGTGAAGTTCCCTCTCTTTCGGCGCCGTCGGGTTTGCCTCACCGGTTTCTTCCCCGATGATCCGTGCGACTCTCCTGGAAAAGTGCAGGCCGAAACGGTCGTATAGCATCGAGAACTGGGTGATGGGGTCGCGCGAGATCTCCTCGTGGGTTTTTACTATAATCGACGTATTTCGGTCGGCGTAGGTCGTCATCACGCTGTACAAACATTTCCACAGGATCGCGCCCTCCTCGATTGCAGAGAGGTCATTGTACGACTTGTTTTCATCGAGGATCGTTCCCAGGTGATCATTCATGAGATCTTTCCGGGTTGCCAGAAGCCCCAGGTCGAACCTCCATCCCATGCGCAATAGGCTGGCGATGAATGCCGCAGGGTGACGAACCAGCACAAGCACCTCCATTCCCCAGGCACGGTGAAGCCACTCTGCGCTCAGGCAAGCAAGCGGATCCTTGATGATGAGCGCAGAGAGGATCGGGTTGCAAGCCAGGGCCCTGTATGCAGCCTGCGTTCTACTCCCCACGAGGAACCTGCTCGCGGTGGCCCTGAGCGACTCGTTGCCACTTTCAGACCTTGAAAAACGAGTGGTTCCATTCAGCAAACCGGTCACAAGAGCCTGGTATCGGACTGCATTCGCCGAGTCGGCTCTGACATAAGGAAACCATTCATCCACACCCTCGAGGCCATAGTCCCTGTTGAACGGTTCGTGAATGTAGCCGACATCGAGGGGGATGCTGAGCATCTTGCCTGCAAATGTGCTTCCGCTGCGATGAGCGCCTGTAATGAGGATTGTTTTAACGTGTTTTTTCATTGTGGTCACACCGCTTGAGAGCGCCGATTGCCGCGAGGTTACACACGGCGGCGAAGAGGATTACGCCCCAGTTACCCTGTATGAACGGGCCGATCTTCATCAAGACATCGATGAGGATCAACCCCATGGAGGCGATAAGGTACCACCGAAGAAGTAGCGAGGCTCGCTCGCCTAAGCGGGCCTTGAAGATCAATTTGAATGCGGGCCCCAGCAGCCAGAGGTGAAGGAAGGGGTTCACCAGCAGGTTCTCGTTGTAGTGGGTGTCAAAATGGGTGGTCGCGGTCCAGTACAGGAGGAGCATGAGCCCGCCCAGTCCGGCGGTCAGCCCCCAGACGAGCAAGCCGAGTCCGGTCAGGCGCGCCGCGATCTTGCGTTTTCCAAGCGCGATGGGAAGAAGGAAACCGAGCGCCAGCAGCCCCAGGAGTACTGCGGGAATCGCGATCTCGTAGGTCGGGGTGACCGATTCGACTGCCGGCCCCTGTCTCTTCACGACAACGCGCTTTCTTGAAACCAGGGGGTGGTTGTCAGGGCCGATGCGGATGTCGTCCAGATCCTTCGCCAGCACTACCGGAAGGAACTGCTCGTCCCACCGGGTTATCGGCTTGTCTATGGCAGGGCCCAGGGAATACACGATGATCGCCTGAGAAACAGGAAGCCCTTCGAGGGCATCCAGCGTCCAGTCCCGGTAAGTGCGTCCGGTGGGTTCCCGATCGTATTCCTTTTTTATTGCGCCCCCGATGGCATCGTCGATGATATCGCGGATCCTCGTACAGCAGTTGTCGATGTAATGTCGGTATTCGTACTCGCGGTTTTCCGGCAGGGCATTGATATCAAGCCGTTGAGCAATTTCCCGGGCCTGCGCCGGGGTCAGATTCAGGGTGCGCACGGTGACCTCGCGGTCGAAATACCGGTAGCGATCGATGATGCTCCTGTAAGTGGTCACGGATACCCAGTATATGAGGAATCCTCTGGCGTACTTGATCTGAAGTTCCGGGTCGTTAAAGCTGAAGGTGCCGAAGTTGTAGACCTTCCTGGTCTTGCTCACCTTGTCATCCACCATCAGGGCGATGTGTCCGAATCGGGCGAACAGGTCGTCACCTTTACCCATGGTGAGCACCTGGATCTTGTACCTGTCTTCAGACTTGTCGGGTTGCGCCCTGCAAAGGGCGGGGGCAAGCGAAGCACAGGCAACCACTATTACTAACAGTCCTCGAAACATGGCTGTCATTCTAGGACGAAACACGGCTTTGGTATAGGCGTTCTGATTCCGGTTCGTAATTCACAGGACGATTGACGCTTGCCCGCCGTCGCCCTTCGGGCTATGGCGGATGAATGAAGCGTTTCAAGAAGCCGGTGGATGACAAGGTCGATCCCCGATACCCCGAATACGAGATTGCGCAAAAAAGCAGACGGGAATTTATCGTCCTTCTGGGGGGTGCAGGGGCGGCGAGCCTGCTGATGGGTTGCGGTTCTAAAAAAGAGCCGTTGGCGGGAAAGATCGCTTCTCCTCACGGGCAACTCGACGGGACAGACATTCCAAAGGAAAGCGACTCGGCGCTTCAGATTGCACATGAACCCCGTGATGTGCCGTCTGACGGCGAGAGCAAGCCGTCTCATCCAGGCATGCCGCCGCGGCCCGAACATCTGGAAGTGCTTCGTCTTCCACCCGATGCCGTTTACGTTGCCTCCTTCTCCGGAGGGGGCACCATTTCCTTCGTCGTATGGATAGAACACGACAATCCACGGCTCAAACCGTTTGTTTACAAAAATCTCGATACGATCCGAAATGCATTCACTGATGTAATCTCAAAGGGATTTCACACTGCGGATTTCGATCATCCCCGGGGCGAGGCGAGCGCAATGCGTCGTTTGCAAGAAACATTTGAGAAGCTCTATGTCGGCGAGACTGGCGAACCGGCGGGTATAAGGTACTTGCGTTTCGAGATAATGCGCAAGGACGACAAGATGCCGGTTCCCGGAGGAATGTCCGCTCCGATCGAGCCCGAACCGCGTCCACGTCCCAGGGGTGTACCCGCGCCCAGACCGCCCATCCTCAAGCCCATCATCCCCAAGGGCGTCAAGTGATTATTGGCTGCTCCTGACCCGTACAATTCGCCACCGAACAATCACTGATCCTTTTGTCGTTTCATCCGTCGAAAGAACCAGGGGACGAAAAACCTGAGAATGAAACAATGAAACGATCAAAAAAACCGGTTCAGACAAAAAGCAATCCGGCGTATCCGGAAGCTCGCGATGCATCGTGCGTCAACCGCAGGAGGTTTCTTTCGCTGCTCACGGCGGGAACCGCTTCCGTGGCAGTCTTCGGCGCAGCGACGGCCATCGACGCGTCCCCTCAAGATCCCCGTTTCGCGCCTCCTCCTCCACGGCCGTACGACCCGCCCGATCATTCGGTACCCGGAGGGATGCGGCCTCCTGTCTACGCCAACTACCGGCTACCTTCTCACGGGAACTGGTCGACAGTGATGGATGACGGGCGCTACGTATCGTATGCCCTCTGGATCAAATACGACTACACCGAGGTGTTGAGATGCGTGAAGAACAACAGTTCCAGCATCCAGAGTTATCTCGGCAAGCTTGTGCAAAGATATCTTCACACGGAGAACCTGTACGATAACCGGCGTTTGAGGAAAATCGAGAGGAAGATCCTGAAGAAGATCCGGCGCCTCCTCCCGGATGTTCTTCATGATGATCTGGTAGGCGTAAATCTCGAAATACTCCGAGAAAAATACATTCAACCACTGGACGGCGAGGTGGCCATCCCGCACTATTTTGATTGATGAAACGTAACAAGAAACCTGCGTTCACGGTTGAGGAACCAACGTATCCCAGGGTCGAAGATGTCGGAATCAACCGTAGGCGTTTCCTCGCCATTCTGGGCGGCGGCGCTGCGGCGACCGCGATCTTCGCCGGTTGCAACAATAAGGAACACGAAAGGCTTCCAGGGCAAGAGCCGGTTCCACAGTTGCCCGGAGTAATGCCCCACCCGGATCCGCCGTCGGAGGCAATTGAGCGTGCGTACGCAATTCCCACGATAGTGCTCCCCGGCCTCGTCGACCTGAGCAACGATCCGAATGCGCCACCGCCCAACGTCACCGGCATGCAGGTGAGTCTGCCAGATCGAACATCTACGTCCTTCACACTCTTTTTCTCGTGGGAAACGGACGCAGAACGCGATCTGATTGTCCGGCGCGCCGATCTGCTCATGACGACGGCAGCCAATTACCTCTCGAGCAGTTGCAATCATCGCTCGGTAACCGATCATGCCGGTATCAACGAAACCCGGAACGCCCTTCGACCGCTGCTCCTGGACAAACTCGGGAGACCGGGGCGAATTTACTTCCTCGATATCCAGTTCGGGCGGGTGGCACGTGTAGACCATGTCATGGGTCGTACGCCCAGACCCCGGCCCCGGCCGAGACCGAAACCGCGTCTGAATGGCAAGTCTGCGATGCCGTTGAACGTCAAGGACCCCTTCAAGGAACGTTGATGGACGTAACTCTTTTCCTCAATCATGCGTGCAATATGGCTTGCACCTATTGCTACAACGGCAACAAGTTTCATCGTCCCATGTCGGAAGAGATAATGCGAAAGGCCGTTGAGATGGCCTTCTTCGGGACCGACGCGCGCATATCATTCTTCGGCGGGGAACCGTTGCTGGAGTGGAAAATGATGCAGCGGGCCATGGCCCACGCCCGCGATCTGGAGAAAAACAAATACGAAGACAAGATCCCAGTGCGCTTCTCCATGACCACCAATGGAACCCTGGTGTCAAAAGAGGTGCTCGAGATCCTGAAGAACGAACGCTTTCACCTCGTCTTCAGCCTCGACGGAAACCGCGAGTCACATGAGCGCACCCGAAACTTCGCGAACGGCGCCTCTTCGTATGATGTGATCGTTGATAACCTCCAGCGCGCAGTCAAAGCCATTCCTTCGGTGGAGACAATATCGGTCGTCGATCCCCAAAACGCCGAGCTGATCCCGGAGTCGTTCGAGTCGATAATGTCTCTTGGCGTAAAGAACCTGAACTTCTCATTGAACTACGAAGCCGAATGGACCGACGATCAGCTGGCGACGCTCGAGCATTCCCTCGATCGGCTGGTGGACATCTATATTGCGAAATACCGCGAGGGCATCGACTTCGCGCTGGATCTGTTCGACTCCAAGGTGATCACCCACCTCAAGGGCGGATACGCCTGCCGAGATCGCTGCAAGTTCGGAAAGGAAGAACTCTGCGTAGCCCCGAGTGGAATGCTCTACCCCTGCGAGCGACTTGTCGGAGAGGACACGCGCCATGACGTGACGATCGGAGACATCTGGAAGGGCCCCGATCTACAGAAGGTAGTGGAGATGGGCAAAAAGAAGGACGAGCCCGACGCCGAGTGTGTGGACTGCAAGCTCCAGCACCGATGCATGTTCTGGTGCGGCTGCGTCAACTACGCGACCACGGGCAATGTGGGAGAGACGTCCGGTATCCTTTGCAAGCTCGAGCAGATGGCCATTGCGGCTGCTGACAGGGCGGCCGGAACGCTCTTTACGGAAGAAAACCCAATGTTCATCGGAAAGTTCTACTGCGCCTCGTAAGCCGGGATTTTATAAAAAAATGGCAACCTGGAAGGAGTGCGGCGACCGCCGCCAGGGGAATTAACCTCACGAGAATCCACCACCTCCACCGCAAGATCCGCCGGACGAACCCAAGGTGGGACGCGATCCGCCCGACGAGCCCATGGAGACGGCAAATGACGAAAGAACCCGCTCTACGTCTGGAGAACCGCACCGAGGGCATTGTACGTCTTTGTTATCTTTCGAATTGCGGATCAACTCCTCGAACACGTCGCTGCATTTTGTGCATTTGAACTCGTACATGGGCATGGGAAGAACTCCTTTTTACCTAATCTGAAATCAGCGAACGTCCGGTCATCTCTCGCGGGATCGGCAAGTTCATGAGGTGGAGTATGGTGGGCGCCACATCCCGCAGTGAGCCGCCCGATCGAAGAGTGACCTTTTTGTATCGATCATCCACCAGAATAAGTGGCACCGGATTGAGGGTGTGGGCCGTGTGGGGCTCCCCCGTGCGTTCGTCCAACATTCTTTCACTGTTTCCGTGATCGGCCGTTACCAGCATTGCTCCGCCCCTGGCCGTGATCGCATCGCGCAATCTTCCCAGCTGGACATCAACGGTGGCCGCCGCCTCCACCGCCGCCGCGAGCACCCCCGTGTGTCCAACCATGTCCGGGTTGGCGAAGTTCACCAGAATGAAACTGTCGTCGTGTCCTTCAATGCGGGCAGTCACGGCGTCCGCCACCTTCGATGCGCTCATGCCCGGCGCCAGATCGTATGTGGCCACCTCCCTGGGGGAGGGGATGAGCTGGCGTTCCTCAAGGGGCAAAGGCTCCTCCGCACCGCCGTTGAAAAAGAATGTGACGTGGGCGTATTTCTCGGTTTCGGCGCATCGGAATTGGTGAAGATCCCGGTCGGCTATTACCCGGCCGAGGATGTTATTCAGGGGATGCGGCTGGAAGGCTGCGGGGAGGCCGAAGTCGGAACTGTACTCGGTCATGCAGACATAAGTTGCGAGCCTGGGGGCTTTTTCACGGGGAAACTGTGAAAAATCGACGTCGGTGAGTGCCATGGTGATCTCCCTGGCTCTGTCCGCCCGAAAGTTGAAGAAGAAGACACCGTCCCCGTCAACGATATTCCCCCTGGGCTCCCCGTCGTCGCCGAGAATTATCCTCGGTTCGATGAACTCGTCCGCCTGACCGGCCTCGTACGCGGCAGCTACAGCCTCGTCGCAGTTGTTGTGCCTGGATCCCGCGCCCATCACATGGGCCTCGTATCCGCGCCTCACACGGTCCCAGCGCTTGTCCCGATCCATGCTCCAGTAGCGGCCCACAACTACTGCGATTTCGGCCTTGCCGGAGATGTTCTTTTCGATTTCTGCCAGGTAGTCGCGCGCGGAAAAAGGCGGCGTGTCGCGCCCGTCGGTCAGGGCGTGCAGAAATACCCGGAGGCCCGCTTCGCTGAGCAGATCGATCAAGGCGTAGAGGTGCTCGAGGGAGCTGTGCACCCCGCCGGGGGAGCAGAGCCCCATTACGTGCGCCCGTCCACCCGACGCCCGGATCTTTTCTATGGCATCGTGGAACACGGGGTTGTTCGCGAAGCTCCCGTCCTTCAGCGCTTCGTTGATGCGAGTGAGCTCCTGCTTCACCACGCGCCCCGACCCCAGGTTGAGATGCCCCACCTCGGAGTTGCCCATCTGCCCGTCGTCCGGAAGGCCCACGGCCTTTCCGTGCGCCAGAAGCGAAGTGTGTGGCCGGCTGGACCAGAGCTTGTCGAAGACGGGTGTCGCGGCCAGGGAGACCGCGTTATACGGTCCGGCCGGGGCAATTCCCCAACCGTCCATGACAACCAGCAACACCGGGTTCGTACCTGTCTCGTTCATGATTTACTCACAAATGCGTATCTCTATTTCTGGTATGGCACGTTTCTGATTATGCACAAGGCGCGATAGAGCTGCTCCATCAGCATCAGGCGCGCCATACGGTGTGGCAAGGTCATTTTGGAGAGCGCCAGGGTAAGCCCGGCGGCTTTCACCACATCGTCCGGCAGGCCGTCGGCTCCTCCTATCGATAGGGTTACCCGGCGAAAACTTCTGTTCATCCATCCCGAGACAATCTTCGCAAACTGCCGCGAGTCGTACTCATCGCCCCGCTCGTCGAGGGCCACCAGGAGATCGCTATTTTCGGCTTCCTTTAGCATCCTTGCGGCGATGCGATCTTCGCGATCTTTCTTGAGGACCACTTCGTCCATGGGCAGGAATTTCCGGCAGCGAGTAGCATAGTCGGCCACCGCCGAGGCAAACGGGTCGGATCGTTCTCTTCCGACGCTGACTATCTTGAGCTTCACTCGATCCTACCGGTTCGCGGCGACCCGACGGATCGGCACCCTCACCGCGTCAATCCAGAGACCTTCCAGATCGTAGAATCCACGGGTCATGTCTTCGAAGACATGGACCACGACCTCGCCGTAGTCCATGAGCACCCACTTGTTGTTCTCGCGGCCTTCCACGCCGAGCGCCGTGACTCCCTCCTTCTTGAGAGTCGCCTCAACCTCCGAGGCGATGGCGTCCACCTGGCGGTCCGTTCGCCCGGAGCAGATCACGATATAGTCGGTGTAGTCCACCTTCTGTCCCACATCCATGATCTCCACGGATAGTGCTTGCTTTTCCAGCGCCGTATCGGCGACTTGAAGGGCCAATTCCTTTGCGTTCAAGCGTTACCTCCTACAGACCGAACTCGACCGCAACGAGGAACATGATGTTCATCGCCCTGATCGAGTCATCGTCATTTCCGTCGAAGTCATCGTCGTCCAGGTCCTTATACTCATTGAGTACGTGCAGCGACCAGTACATTCCCGGCACGATGGAGATGGGTCCCACGGGGATGGCATACCCAACCCTTAACCGTGGTCCCATGTTGAAACGGCGGAAATTGTCCCAATCGTCTCCATCCCATTTGTGCTCGATTTCGGTGTCCCCGGACTCTGACTTGCTCTTCCCCGCGAGGGCGAACGCAAGCTCCCAGGCCGCGCCGATTTGCAGCCCCTTGATGGACAGCATAACGCCCAGAGGGATGGTCAAGTAGGTGAACTTCAACCTGGCTTCGTAGTCGGCTACGTAGCCCATTTCTTCGATGGTCCCCTCCTCGCGCGCGCCCTTCCCGACTATTCCCAGGCCGGCCTCCAGCGCCAACAGTGGTGTAAGGTGGAAATCGAAGTACGCGCCGCCGCCGCCCGCGAATCTGAACTTGGCGTCGTCATAGTCTCCTACCTCGTGGGCCATGCCCAGGGCAACGTAACCGCCGATTGCCATCTTGTTTCCGTCGCCCGAAATGTCGTCGGTGGACAACGCCGCATCCTGCGCCGAGGCGTTTGAACAGATGAGAGAGGCAACAAGTGCAAACCCGACTATAGATATTCTATTCATAATTGCCTCTACAGACTGAACTCGGCGCCCACGCGGAACATGATGTTCATCGCTCGGATCGAGTCGTCGTCGTTTTCTTCGAAGTCATCGTCGTCCAGGTCCTTGTACTCATTGAGCAAATGCAACGACCAGGAGATGCCCGGAACGATCGAAATCGGGCCGACCGGAATAGCGTAGCCCAGCACGATCTTGGGCCCGATGTTGAATCTTCTATAACTATCCCACATGTCGTCATTCCATTCGACTTCCGCCGAAATATCGAGCCCTTCAACATCGACATCGGACTTGGATTTTCCGGCCAGGGCAAAGTTCAGCACGAATAGTAACGATGCCTGGAAGTTGGAAATATTCAACTTGGCCCCGAGGGGGATTTCCAGGTAGGTAATCTTGTCGCGTCCTTCCCACCCTTCAGTGTCAAATCGCTCGCCCTTGCCTTCAATGCCGAGACCGGCTTCGAGCGCCAACATGGGAGTGATGTAGAAATCGAAATACGCGCCGAAACCGCCCGCGAAACGCATCTTGGCATCATCGAGGTCGCCTATCATATGGGCCATACCCATATTGATAAACGCTCCGACCGCCATCGTCTTGTTTCCGTCCGGAACGTCGACGGTCAACCCCGTTGTGTCCTGCGCCGAAGCGTTTGAACACATGAGAACGGTGACAAGTGCGAGCCCTACCATGGATAATTTTTTCATGTTCCCTCCCGTCGACACCATGATGGTGTTGACAAAAAATGTGATACCATTATTCCCTTTTCAAAAGAGAACACCAAGGAAGAGCCATGAGTCAAGAGATGGAGAAAATTTGCGCGCGTTGTGGAGTGCCCGTTCGGTCCGGTGAGGATCTTTGCAAGGTGTGTGCCGCTGACGCCTCGTCCAGAAATTCTACCGTGCCCTGCATCGCCTGCGGAGCGGCAAATCCTTCGCGTGCTGTCGTGTGCCAGGCATGTGGAGCTCCGTTTCAGTCCTCGGAGCCGTTGGGCGGGGAGGAGTCTGAGGAGTTCGGGCAACAGAGCATGGGGATCAAGGGGCGCCTGGCGGAGTTGCAGGTGATCGAGGACTGCTTTGATCTATGCCTGGAAAAGGGCTTCGTCGGCGGTTGTCTTGTGGTGGGTGAGAGTGGGATGGGCGTCAGCACGCTCCTCGATTCCTTGTGTGAACGGCTTAGCGGGCGCATGCCCGAGAATCGAATTTTTCACGTCCATTGCAGGAAGGACCAGGATCTTTTTGGCCCTATACGCGGAGTTCTCCGCCAGAGGCTGCAAGCGGCCGAGGGAGCGGATCCCGTGGCATCGCGGATGCGGTTGGCTACCATGGTGGGAAAGGTGCTTGGCGCCGAGTCGGCCACGCTGGTTACGGAGACTGCCCACCTGCTCGGCTATCTGGCCAATATGCCGTTTCCAAACAGTCCGGTCCTTCAGACCCTCGAATCCGATCAGGAGCTCCTGTTCAAGCGCGTGACTGAGGCCATAGTTCGGTTCCTCCAGAACGACGCTGTGGACGGACCCATCGCCCTGGTGCTCGACGGAATCCACAGGACCACGCCGGAATCCCGAAAGTTCCATATGGAGATCTTGAATGCCCTTGGTCCTGTGCCGGTGATGGTAGTGATTGGCGGCAAGCCCGAGATTGGAAATATGACCGACAACCCCTCCGTGGTTCGCGTAAATCTCGAACCCCTCGACGACGACATCATGAACGGGTTGTTCAGGGAGTTCATGCCCCTCCTGGATGATCCTCCGCAAGAGTTGCTCGAGGCAGTTATCAATCGATCCGCAGGAAACCCGGGCTCCCTGAAGCAGCTCTGTGCGCTTCTTCAGGAGTCCGGCGTTGTGGACACGACCACAGAGCCCTGGACCGCTGACGTGTCAAAGTTGAGCATGGCCGATATGCCGGTCAGTCTGCTCGATGCGCTCAAGGCGAGAATGGAGCGACTTGATCCGAGGGATCGCGCGGTTCTCAGGTACGCTTCTGTCATTGGCGACGTGTTCTGGGACGAGGGCGTGACCGCTCTCACTCGCCAGCGGGTCAAGATGAAGGATGGGACCAGCGCCGCCCAGATATGGGCCGACGATTCCGATGGGCTCGCGCTTTCGTCGTCGCTCAACCGGCTGGTAGAGCGACTGTTCATCGTAGAATTGCCGGATCGGGATATTTCCGGTTCGATCAAGTACGCGTTTGCAAAGTCGGGCATACGAGAAGAGATCCTGAAAGACATGAAAGACGCCGAGCGGCGGGCTCTACACTTTCTCGCCGCCCAGTGGCTCTCACATGTCACGGAAAAGAACGGTCACCTTTTTTCATGGGACGAGGCCGTTCAATGGGAAGCGGCGGGCGAAAACCACCTGGCAGCCCAGGCCTACTCTCGCGCCGCGCGATACGCGCGTTCACGCTATCTGAACCAGAAGGCCATCAAGCTCTTTCAGAAGGTTCTCGATCTTGCAGACGATCGAGATCGAATTCTCATTCTGGATACCCTTCACGACATGGGATCGGTTCAGGAGCTGCTCGGACAATACGAGGCCGCCGAACTGTACTATACCGAGATGCTGCGACACGCGTGGATCCTGGTTCATCGGGGCAAGGCGGGCGCGGCCCTCAACAAGATCGGTCGCCTCTACCGCTCCCGTGGCGACGCCGCCGCCGCGCGGGCTTTCCTGGACCGGGGCATGTCGCTCTTCAAGGCCGCCGGCGATGCCAAGGGCGTGGCGGCATGTCTGGGGGACCTCGGCGAACTGGCGCGACGGCAGGGCTCTTACGACCGTGCCTTCAAGCTGGTCACCCAGGCGCTCGAACTACAGCGAAAAATGAACAACAAGCGCTCCATTGCTGTCTGCCTGCATAGTCTCGGGCATATCGAGGCGGGACGTGCGTCGTACGCCCAGGCAGGGCGATACCTGGAAGAGGCGTTCAACCTGAGGCGCGAACAGGGCGACAAGGGAGGTATGGCGCACACCCTTTCGGCTCTGGCAATAGTGCACTTCAGCAGGGGAGATCTCGATAGTGCCATCGCCAGATGGGAGGCGGCCCTGAACCTGGCGCAAGAGGTCGGAGATCGCAGAATGCTCGCCATCGTGCACAACAACCTCGGTGAGGCCCTGCGAGACCAGGGTAAGCTTCAGGAGTCCATGGATCAATTCAAGTCGTGCGAGGTAGTGGTAACCACCCTGGACGACCGGATACTCCACTCGGAGGTATCGCGAAACATAGGGATCCTTTCACACAAGATGGGAGAGCTCGAATCTGCCAGGCTGCAGCTCGAAAGGTCGTTGATGCTGGCCCGTGAGGTCGGGGGCAAGGAGCTCGAGGGCCTGGCGCTGCGTGCCGCGGGAGAGTTGGCCGCCGAGACCATGTGGGACACCTCCAACCCGGAAGCACAGGATGAGGCCGTGAGTTATTTCGACAAGGCGCTGGTGCTCTTCCGGTCCTCGGGAAACGAGTACGAGGTGGCGAGAACGCTGCACGTATACGGCAACCGCCTGCTCGAGAAGGGTGACATGGACGGGGGTAAGGAGTTGCTGGAACAGGCCGAGGGCATTTTTCAGAAAATTCAGTCCAAGACGGGTGACAAGGTATCCCGCACCATCAGGGAAATTATATCTCCGTCCGTGAAACCACCAGTCCAAAAGAAGAGCAAACTGTCGGGGGTCAAATCGATGCTGACCAAGAAGAAGGTGGATCCCTCAAGGGCCATCCCCGACATGACCGAAGATCTGGAGAGCAACGACGACTAGCAGGAGCAAAGACGCAATATGGAAAAACAAGATAAAAAGAAATCGGAAGAGAAAGATGACAAGCCCGTTCGGTTGCAGATCAAGGCATCGGACGATGTGGCCAAGGGCGTCTATTCAAACATGGCGCTCGTGCACAACAATGAGCTTGAGTTTGTAATGGATTTCGTTTTCATGGAGCCTCAGCGTCCACAGGGACATGTGGTGTCCAGAATTGTTACCAACCCCAAGGCCGCCAAGAAGCTACTCACGGGCCTCAACGAGCTGGTTCGGCGTTACGAGGAGAGGTTTGGGGAGATCAAGATTCCCAAGACCCCCTCCGGTCCGCAGGGAAGCTACCATTAGGCTCGGTTATCAGCTACATTGGATTCGAGAGTAAGTGATTTCAGAAGTGGAAATGATTTCTCATGGCCAATGAACGACGAAGGTTTCCCAGGTACGAAATCATCGCCCAGGTGACTATCAGAAGCGGGGGCGAGAACTACCTCATGGATGTCGGAAACATCAGCTGTTCCGGGTTGTTCATCTCTGCGGACAACCTGGACAGCATTTCTTTTTTATATGAAGGCCAGGATCTGGAGATGGACCTGTTCACCACGGAGCATCTCGAAAATATCAAGGTGAAAGGCCGGGTTGTCCGTTTTAAATACGGACCGGACGGCGGGAAGAAAGGTTTCGGAGTGGAGTTCGCAAAGGCGACTGCACAAGGCAACGATGCGCTCCTTCGCCTGGTGAACATGGCGGCCGAGTCAATACATCCCCCGCCGCTGTCTGGCCGCGGGTTTTAGGAGAGCGACCGACCAGGATTGGGAGACACTCATGATATTTAGATTATCGATACTTGCCATGTTGTTGCCGGCGGTGATCGGCTGTGAAAACGATCTGCACGCGACCCTCGACCAGGTTCGCTCAGCGGCTCCCAACGTCTGCAAGGACTTCTGCGAGGACAAGTTGGCCTGCGAGTTCCTGGCTGCCGATGGTGACGAGGAAGACATGGCGTTTGCTGCGGCTATTCGGCGATGCACAATCAACTGTGCGTGGTATATGGACGAAGGCGCCTACGTTATCGAGGTGGAGGATCCGACGGAGAAGAAGACCTACGAGGATCACGTGACGGGCACCATGCTCCAGGACATGCTCAAGTGCTCGTTCTACGATGGGGTTTTCCTTTGCACCGAGCAGGAGAATGGCGAGGATCTTCTCATGCTCAATCCCCTCGTACAGTCCATGTGCATCGACGCAAACAACTGCCTCTCCCTGCTGGGAATCGACCAGGAGATGGAGTGGATACCCTTCACCGACGGTGGAGGAGAATGCGCCACTTTGGGGGATCAGATCATCGAATCGATGTTCTTCTGACGCGTTTGCGAATTTTGCAGGTCAGGACTGCGATTTGAAGGGCCGCAGGACGAGCCAGGCTTTCATCTGCTCGCGGTAGATTGCCACCGGAACCTTTTCGATTTTCTCTACGAGGCCCAAATATCTCTTCTTGAGTGTTTGCGCTGTCTTCTTGAGCTTTTTGCAGCTTTTTCCCTTGCAGCTTGTCAATTGGATATCCTCAATGAGTCCGTCTCTCGTGGCGGTCTCCCAGCTCAGGTCGATAGACCTGCCCTGAGGATGGATTGGTTTGCATTTCACTGCAAAGCCGAGGACATTGACCTCCAGCATGCAGCGGAACTTGTGGATCTCGTTGATCTCCTTGAGCATGGCGCTCAGGGATTCCACGGGTTCGAGCACGGCCGCAATCTCCTGGGAATTTTGGGCGACTTGCTCCCATGTCTTTGCCCGCTGCGCCACGACCTGCGGGTCAGCTCCCACCTTGAACGAGCCGATTACATCCATGGCCACTACGCAGGCCGCGCCCGTGGGATCGGACTCCACTCGTTCTTTCACCCAGTCGACCAGCCCGTCCCCGTCGGCCGCCGCTCTGACGACCATCGGTCCGAGAAGATCGGTCGGCACGCAGCGCCATTTGGAGAAGACATCCACCAGCGAGAGATCGCACTTCTCCTGAAATTCCTGCTCATCGAGTACTCGAATAGCCTCGATCCGTGGCCAGACGTCGCCGGGCGCGTCGATGGGTTTCTTGCAGACGTGAACCGTCGTCGGGTTTGCTGCACCTGTCGTCGGGTCGCCGCCGGATTTATCCGAGGAGGAGGTCTCCGTCGCCCCGGAGACGCCGTCCGGGCGTTCGGGCCTCGCGCCCGATTTCGCTCCACCGCAATTTGTGATTACCAGTGCGAAAGCCGATAACAGCAACGCGTATAGCCAGGTTCTTCTCATCTTTCCTACCTCTGTTGTCTTTCCCGCTGGGGATTCTACCCGTAGCGTCGGCAAAGAAAAAGGGCACCTACGAAAAAACGTAAGTGCCCTAAATCATTCAGCGCGCCCGGAGAGATTCGACCCGTAGCGTCGGCAGAGTCCAAAGAACGGTCAATGGGCTGAATCGCAGATAAGAAGAAAAAAGGGCCTTCCGATGATACTCGGAAGGCCTCAACAAGCGAGGCCGGAGCGATTCGAACCCCCGACCCTCGGTTCCGTAGACGAATAACAACCATCACGGTATGCGGGCGACATCTTTAAATCTTTCAGCAACGGCGCGGGTTTCTCGTGTCAGGCGAAGTGCTCGACCGTCAACGCCAGAACACCGAAATACACGGTGGTTTGGTAAGGATACGGTAAGGTTTTTTTATGGGCAGTTCGCCGGAACCGGCGTGGGTTGTTGTCGGTTCCTTCCCATTGTGAGGGGTCATCTGGGGAAGAGACAGCAGATTTTTCGGCTCAGCTAATTAGAGCGCCGATCTTCTAGCAGCTGCGTCAGGTTATCAACTGCATAATAGTGCCAGGATTTCCCCCTAAGGGATGATTCCAGAAGCCCCCTCTTCTGGAGGTCTGCGAGGTCTTTTCGGGCAGTTTGTCTCGTTACACCGTGAGAGTTTTTATGACTTTTAACGGTATACTCGCGGCCTGTGTTGCGCAAAGCATGGGCGACTAGTTCTCGCTGTCGGTAGTTGAGTTCTCGCATTGCGGAAAGACCCTCACTGAGCCGGGCGGTTTCCGTTACCTTCCCTTCCACATATTTATCAAAGTCTTCCAACGCCTTGATGATGAGGTCCAGATGCCAAATTATGAAGTAGGTGAGATCGTTCTCATCGGTTTCAGTATATAGGTAAGCCATTTTATACTTGGTAGGCGCCTTCTTAATGTAGTGAGAAATCGACAAATACTCAGTAAGCCAGTAGCCGTTGCTCAGCATACACCAGTAAAATAGCGCACGAGCACACCTGCCATTTCCATCGACGAACGGATGATCATAGGCAAGCCAGAAATGTAGGATTATCGCTCTGACAGCTGGGTGAACGAAGTGCCTAGGGTCATCTCCATTTGCGAAATCGCACATTTGCTTCATCCGGGCATCAAGTTCTTCCGCCGGAGGTGGTGTGTGAAGATGCTCACCAGTGCTCAAATCTTCAACCCAGTTGCGCTCATCGGCGCGTCGGAACCTCCCTGCTTGGTCATCGTCGTCAAGTGTGCCTTCGGTGACAAGCCTGTGTATTTCGCAAACAAGATTTCTGTCCAACTTGGAGTTTCCGAGTTCGCGAACTCGCGCAAGTGTATAGTAGTTGTTCAGGATCATCTGCTCGTGTTTGTTTTTTGGCTTGCGCCGCTCCCTGATCATCTTCTTTGCTACGCTTCTTGTTGTGGTTGCGCCCTCCAGCTGGCTTGAAGTGATGGCCTCTTCTATCAAAGAGCACTACTGTCCAAAACAGCTTTTCAGCTGAGAAATGTTAAAGTTGCCCCCTTCGATTAATGGCAAAATGCCATCGCTAAACACCAAAGGAGGGCACAGCGATGGTACCACGAACAGCGAGCATCTTCAGTCAACTTCTAAAATTTTTCCCGCAGACCGAATTCTCAAAAATCGTGAGGAAACACGGGGCCGAGAGACACGCAAAGGGATTTACAAGCTGGTCTCAGTTCGTTTCGATGTTGTTTTGCCAGCTCGCAGGGGCGGAATCGCTGCGCGAGATCTGCACCGGTCTGGGATGCTGTCTCGGAAAGCTGCGCCACCTGGGCGTGAACACGCCTCCCAACAAATCGACGTTGTCTTACGCCAACAAGCACAGACCCGCCGCGATGTTCGAGGAGCTGTTCATGAACACCCTCGCACGTTTCAGATCCCTGGGCGAATTGGGTCCGGGAAAACACAAGTTCCGGTTCAAGAACAAGCTTTACAGCATGGACGCAACGGTGATCTCGCTGTGCCTGTCGATGTTCCCCTGGGCCAGGTACCGCACCGCCAAGGGCGGCGTGAAGGCGCACGTTCTCATAAGCCACAGCGACTACATGCCGTGTTTTGTTCACATCTCGGATGCCAAGAAAGCGGACGTGAAGGCGGCCCGTCTGCTCGACATGAGGCCGGGCTCCATCGTGGCAATGGACAGGGCCTACAACGACTACGCTCTGTTCTCGAAATGGACCGAGGCCGACGTCTTCTTCGTCACGAGGCTCAAGAGCGACACTGCTTACGAAGTTGTGGAGGACCGGGAGATACCGCAAGGTCGCAACATCCTCGAAGACCGCATCATCCGCCTCACCGGGGACGCAGGGAAGAAGTGCGAGCACCTGCTGCGAGTCGTCACTGTCTGGGACAAGGAGAACGACCGCTACATCGACCTGCTCACCAACCACCTCGACTTCGGCGCAACGACCATCTCGGCCATCTACAAGGACCGCTGGCAAATCGAGCTGTTTTTCAAGGCGCTCAAGCAGAATCTGAAGGTCAAAACCTTCGTGGGAACCAGCGAGAACGCGCTTCGCATCCAGATTTGGACAGCACTCATCGCCCTGCTGCTCATCAAGTGGATGAAGCATCAGTCGAGATCCGGCTGGTGTCTGTCCCTGATGGCCGCCGCCTTGAGCTGGAACCTCTTTGTTTACCGCGATTTGCGGGAGTGGCTTGCCGATCCCTTCGCCTGGAACTTCGATCCGCCGCCGATCACCCAGCTCAAGCTTGCAATTCCGGGTATTGGACAGCAGATTGGATAGAAAGGGGAACCTCAACCGGAAATACGACCTCAAACGACGGGAAATTCAGCAACCGCGCAACGGCTCAGGAGAGATTTGCGCTGTTTTGGACAGCAGTGATCAAAGAGCGAATAAGGTAACGTTTGCTCTCTGAATGACCAGGGATGGCCTTTTCGCTCCCCATCATGCCACTAGCTCTCATGTCAATCTGTCTCAGGCTCTCATGCACCTGGGCCAGTAAAACGTATGAAGATGGATCTCCATTTATACTTAGAAGATCTATGAACTCTCTTCGGGCAGATCTTTGGAACTTGAGGCCTGCCCACCACTGCTCGTGGGTTACCTTCCCTGGTGGGGGGAGGCGCCGCAATTTGTCCCAGTGAACGTATTTCCCCTTTAAAACAGGAGAGTTGGCCGCCCCTAACATATCCAACCAGAAAGTGGGACTTTTACTGCCGCTTGCAATATCTTTCGCCAATTTTTCCATCGAATACTTCGGTGGTGTTTCCGGTTTCTTCATTCTCTCCTCCCACATGCAGGGTAATTTTGTGTTAAGTCGTGTAACCAGTTAACACAAAACTGGCTATTCGGACAACGACTAGACAAAGCTTGGTTTTCGCAGAAAACGGTAATTTTGTGTTAAGTCGTGTAACCAGTTAACACAAAGAATCGCTTTCCACGCGAGCGCTTGCCAAGAAAAGCATAGGCATTCTGAAGAGTTTCAAGGCATGGCTAGGCTACCGAATGGTGACTAAATTGACATTTGAACTATCAAGGCCCTCCTGGTTTCCAGTTATTATATAGTTGGCAACGTGCTCTAATGGCCCCTAACCAGCAGATCCTTACTGGCCTTCATCGCATCCCGGCGTGCTCACCAAGTCCTTGCGGAAGGCATCACGCACAATCACCGGCAGGAAGAAGACGATCCCCCAAGCGAGCAGGCCGATCTTCCAGACCGAGTACGATGAGTCGGCGCCGAAGTGGAAGACCACAGCAGCAATGATGCCCACCGCGAAAGCGATCCCCGCCCATTTCAACCGGCGCCTGTTCTGTGCTTTGTAGGCTTGGATTGTTTCTTCGGGTGTCATCTCATCACGGACAGTTCGCCGGAACCGGCGTGCAGGCGTCGTCGAGGTTGTTGTCCACAACAATCTCACCGGGGGCTGTAGAAAGCTGGCCTAACAGCACACACACCTCGCAGTCGGGCAGAAGGGTGTTCCCAGAGACAGTAAAGTCGTTGTATGCCGAGATACCCACCGATGTGAGGGCGCCCAGGCCGTTCAGATTTGTCAGTGCGATGTTACCGTTAATTGCCAAATATTCGCCCACTGAGGCAACAATACTTAGCCCGTCTAAATTGAGGAGAGAATCATTATGGTGAATTGATAGGATCTCTCCTGTAGATGTGAACCCACCCTCGCGATCATCGTCATCACACCCGGTGCAGACCAGCACGGTCGCCAAGACCATCATCAGGAAATATCGCATTAAACGGCACTCCTTAACTTCTTGCTCTCGTAATACTCTTGGGCGATCGCAGTCATCCGAAACTCAACGTTGTTCCCAAAGATCTCCTCGACCTTGCCCTTGATGCTTTCAAGCTCAATATGAAAGAACTCTTTTCGTGTGTTCACCACGTTCACCCTATTGTGCGTGAACTCCCTGTGAAGTCTGGCCTCCAATGCTGGGGCATCCTCGCTGTAGATCATGGCGTGAACATCAAACGGAAATGGAACGCTGGCGTCACCTAGCTCTTTCACTCTGTCCAGTGGTTCAAGCCTGCGTGTAAGACCAATTTTATATACTTCATCTCCGAAGGAACCGATGTTGCTAATCACATACACATGCCCACGACGGGTCTGTTCGGCTAGACTCTTTGCCCTCCTGCCGTTCTCCTCGGCTTCTTTTAGTTGCTGCATCAGCTTCTCAACCTTGGCTTGCAACTTGTTTTTCTCGGCGTCGCCCGCCACTGAGAGCTGCTTCTGTGCTTCGTCCAGCGCCGCTTGATATATTTCCTCTTCCTTTTGCGCCTTCGCTACCGCTCTCTCAAATTCCCTGACGGCTTTCTGTTCCTCCCTGATCTGCTCCTTGATGATCCGCTGTTCTTCCCGCTCTCTCTCCTGTTTGAGCTTGAACTGGTACTGCAACTCACATTCTTTGTATTTCAGCTCCACGTATTTTGTATCGAACCCGCAAGCAAGCGACAGGGAGTTCTTCTCCACATCGGTAGCGACCTTGTCAATTCTCTCTAGAGTTTTCTCATAGTTGCTCGGCTTGACCGCCCCAATCAAGCGGTCGCAATCGATATTGAAGGTCTTCAGCATAAGCTTTGACTGGTCCTGAAGGATCTTTCGTGCGTACTTGTTGTTGGTGGTAACAGCAACGGTGTCAGGAAGAGAAACAGCTGTTTTGCCCTTGATCATTTCCTTCTGTTTTTCACGAATGATTTTGATTTGGTCCTTGAAAAGCTCGCTGGTTTCAAAGAGATATTCTGGCTCCTCGAAAAAGCCAACATTGGTCAAATCAAGAACGGGTGAGTAAAGCGAAATGTCCAGCTTGATTTCGTTGAGCTGGGAAGAAAGCTCCTTGTTCTCCTTGTCTTTGGAGAGGGCTTCCTGGGTCAGTGCTTCGATCCTTTTTGAAAACCTGACAATATTCTCCCTCATCTCGCTCTCGCGGCCCTCAAGATCAATGAGATGCTGAGAAGCCACCTTTGTTTTTTCGTATTTATCGACCTCTGCCTTGAGTTGCGGGGCGATCGATTCAATCTGCTTTTTCAAATCGGAAACCGTCGCCCTGGACTGCCTTATCTGTTCCTGCAAACTTACTGATTCGCCTTGCTTTCTCTTGTAGAAAACAATCATGGCAACCCCAAAGACCAGGGCCGCAAGGGTAACAATGCCCATGAATATCAAAATGAAAGTAGACACCTTGTACCCTCCTAGAAGTTTGTCGCCTTGGCTAGCATTGCGGTACGGATTTTCTTTCTCGCTTCAACGCGCATTTCGAGGGCCGCCGCTTCTGCGTTAAAAGCCGCCTTTTCTTCTTCCTTCTGTCGTTTCAATTCACTTCGGGCTAGCACTTTGAGTTGCTTTTCCTGTTCTCGGAGTATGCGTTGGCGCTCCCTTTCTAGTTGCTGATGCCTTCGCTCACGCTCTCTCTCGGCCCTGGCCCGATCACGCTCCGCCTGCTTTGCAGCCATAATGGCAAGCCGTACTAAGGATTTGCCAACGGTCATTTGGTAACCCCCTTTTTCTAGGAACTCAGAAACAATCACAGCCGCCGCGATTGCTGGCAAGAATTGTAGCACTGCTATAAGGAGTATCCAAGGGCATGAGCGGGCTAACCTCTTTAGGAGGATGCCGAGATAAAGCGCAGTAATGATATTGAAAATAGAAAAAGCCCCGCCGATATATCGACGGGGCCTTTGCAGCGCGCCCGGAGAGATTCGAACCCCCGACCCTCGGTTCCGTAGACCGATGCTCTATCCAGCTGAGCTACGAGCGCGGTTCATACAAGTCCAAGTTTTCAAAAAACCAGCGGAGAGGGAGGGATTCGAACCCTCGATACCTTGCGGTATACACGCTTAGCAGGCGCGCGCCTTCGACCGACTCGGCCACCTCCCCAGCGAAACAATCAAGTCGCCAAAGTCGGCGGAGGAGCAGGGATTCGAACCCCGGGAGCCTTGCGACTCAACGGTTTTCAAGACCGCCGCCTTCGACCACTCGGCCACTCCTCCTGTTGAAAAAGATCAGACCCTCAACAAAAAGTCAGGGTGAGGTGTATAAAATCACAGTCGGTGGTTGTCAAGGTCGACAAAGAAGACCCTGCGCCTGTATGTGCAATTCGTCTTTCTGACTGTGACAATGCACTAATTGCTATACAATGAAAATCTTGATGCCTCGTATACGGGAGTTTCAAAAAGATGAAAATAACAATCTGGTTAGGCGCGTTGATCATGTTGTTTGGATGTGGCGACGAGTTACCGATCGTCATTAATCCGGCCGACTCCACCACAGACGGCGATACTGACGGCGACACGGATGGTGATTCCGACGGCGATTCGGATGGTGATTCCGACGGTGACTCGGACGGCGATTCCGACAGTGACAACGATGTCGATTCAGATTCGGACGGCGACACGGATGGCGATTCCGACGGTGACAACGATGTCGATTCGGATTCAGATGGCGACGTGGACGCTGACGCGGACAGTGATTCTGACAGCGATGCGGATACGGACGACGGGTATTCCTGCTCCGAGGCGCTTACGTGCATGGTCGGCGGTGACAGTCTCTGGGACTGTCTGGCCGGCACCAGCAGCGCCTCTTACGGCATCATGTGGGATCTGGGCCAGTGCTTGCTGATGTCCGGTTGCCTGTCTGGTGATGATCTCATGGGCTGCGCCATGTCCAATTGCTCTGCGGAGACAATGGCCTGCCTGGCCGATTCCTGATCTTGGACTTCGCCTCTCACAAGAAACTGTTGGAAGAAACAACAGGCCTGACCCTGGAAAGGGATGTGCCGTTGCGTGGGTTCACCTCCCTGGGAATCGGGGGCCCTGCAGCTCTTTTTGCCGTGACGGATTCTCCCTCCACTATGGGCAAACTGATCTCGACGGCGACGGGCTGCGGTTTGGAGATCCTCGTCCTCGGCGGTGGAACCAACTTGCTCGTGAGCGACGAAGGCTTCGAGGGAATTGCGGTTCACGCACGCATTCTGGGGGTGGAGCTGAGCGAGGATGGTGACCGGTTGACAGTCGGCGCCGGTGTTCCGGTGGCCGGACTGGTGGAGGATCTGATCGCAAGGGGAATCGGCGGGTTGGAATTTGCCGCCGGGCTGCCCGGAACGATTGGAGGAGCCGTCGCCGGTAATGCGGGCTGCTTTGGGTGCACGTTTGGGCAGAAGCTCGTGGGAGCCACTGTTGTGACCGGGAAGGGAGAGGTGCTGGAGGTGGACGATCTATCATGGTTCGGATTTGAGTACCGCAGATCGAGTGTGTCTGCCCGACAGGCGGTGGTGACAACCGCGACCTTCGCTGTGCGTCCTGATGACCGATCCAGATTACGCCGCGAGGCAGACGAGCACCTGCGAAACAGGCGAGATAGACACCCCGCAAAAGAAATAATGACCGCCGGCTCCTATTTCAAGAACCTGGAACCGTCAGAGCCGGGGGGGCATCGCACGGCCGCCGGAGCGTTGCTTGATCAGGTTGGTGCTCGCGAGATGTCCGTGGGGGATGCTGCGGTCTTCGAACGACACGCAAACATCGTGATCAACCGCAAGAACGCCACCGCAGAAAATGTGCTCGAGCTTGCTGGACGAATGGCGGCGAAGGTGAAGAAGAAATTCGATATCGAGCTGGAGCCCGAAGTGCGTTTTGTTGGAAGAAGACCCGGGATGGGGTTCTAGAAATCGATCCTGAAGAGCTGGGCTCCCATGAGCAGGAAGTCGCCGCCGGAAACCGTTGCCTCATCGTTGATCTTCTGGAAGCTTCCGTTGGAGCTGCCGAGATCCGTGATGAAGTACTTGTCGCCATCAGCGTGGATGCGAAGGTGAATGCCGGAGACGTAGCCATCTTCCGGGAAGATGATGTTGCCGCGCTCACGACCCAGGATCACTCCGTCGCCGCCCGCGGGGAAGGCGTTTCCGAGGCGTCCCTTGCCCACGATAAGGCTCAGGCGGCCCCACAGACCCTCCACGGGAGATCCCATCTTTTCGGTTCCGTCGGCAGAGGCTGAACCCCGGTCGATTGCCTCGAAGAGAATGAGTTCCTGGCCGATCCGGAAGATATCTCCGGAACCAATTTCCCTCGATTCATTGGGCAAGATCTTGACGAAGACGCCGTTGAGACTTCCCTCGTCCTTGACATTCACGTTCTTTCCGTCGGACTTGAACACGGCATGCCGTGGCGATAGGTACGCGTCCGAGCCGAAGAATCCGCCCGCATCCCTGCCAACGGCGACTTCCGACGTGGGGATTTCCACCGTACCACCCTCGGTTCCATCGGGCTGGATGAGCACGAGCTTGGCGGAGTCCTTGCCGAATGCTCCTACAGACGCTGGGGTGGGGGACACTCCGGCCACTGTCGCTCCGCAGGCTCCACAAAAAGCGAATCCCGGAGAAATCATGGCGCCGCAGCTGGCACACTGGGTTCCCTCTGAATCTGCGGCCGGTTCCGGGGCAGCAGCCACTGACTCGGGTTCCGGGGCAGCAGCCACTGGCTCGGGTTCCGGGGCAGCAGCTACTGGCTCGGGCACAGGGGCAGCCTCGGGCACAGCTGTCTCGGCGACGGCTTGCGGAGTTACTGGTGCCGGAACTGGAGCAGGCGCAGGAGCGGAGCCCACTGCTGCCACTCCGGCCGGCGGAGTTGTGGTTGCGAGGGGCTTATCGTCGCCACCGGGACGAGGAAGATCTGATCCACAACCAAGGCAGAACTTATAGTGGTCCTGGTTTTCTTTTGAACATGTCGGACAGACAATCACCTTGGACCTCCTGTTTATGTTATCTCGACCCTGAGAAGTTGACGACCCATGAAGATGTAGTTTCCGTGCACCAATTCGTGCTCGTCCTGTATTTTGAAAAACGTGCCGTTCTTGCTGTCCAGATCGGTCAGCATCAGTTTTTCCTGGGCCATCTCCACCTTGACGTGATTACCTGAGATGTACGGATCATTGGGGAAGTTCATGTCGCAATCTTCCCTTCCCAGGGTGATCACATTGTCCCTGGAGTGAACGACCATTCCGTCTCCGCCGCCTTCAAGGATCTGTACCAACTTGAAGCTGCTGTCGGTCCTCGGGCTGGCGAAGAAAAAGGTGCCGTCCGGTTCTGCGTCATCATCGTACGACTCGATCGTGTCGATGCGGAAGACCTGCTCGCCTGCAAGGAAAATGAATCCGGGCGATGCCTCCGTCGTCCCCTTGAGACCGATGAAAACTCCGTTCACGCTGCCTTCGTCTTTGACCTTGAGCTTGCCGTCGTCATAGATGAAATTTGCATGGCGGGGAGAGAGCCACTTGTCCTCTGTGAAGAGAATGGGCCCCTCGGTCCTGCCTGCAACGTGCTCGTTGGAGTTGAGATGGTAGGAAATTCCGTCCATCCCCTCACCCTTGATCAAGATCAGCTTCGCCTTGCCCGGTGCTTGCATGTCGCCGAAGTACTTCGCTTCCGTTTCGGAAGGGACGCCCTCAACCGAAGTGCCACACTTCCCGCAGAACTTGTGGCCGCCGGGCATGGGGCTGTAGCACGACGGGCAGATGAAATGGCGTGCTTGCTCCATTGGTTCTACCTCTGCTCCTTGTTGTGCCGCTTTGGGCGGCGATTCATTTTCTTCGATGCCGGTTTTTTCCGGCTCATTTTCGGGCGCTTCGGAGGACGGACCGACCTGTGCTCCAACCTGGACAAGTTTCAGGTCGTTGGCGCAATCTTCACATGTCTGGCAATCCACTGGATTCAGTAGATCACACTTGCCACATACAATGCCCGCTGTAACGGTCAACAGAAACGCTCTTTTTTTCAAAATCGAAAAATCATTCTGTGCGAAGATCAACTAGTGGTCAACATCTTTCTTGCATGGGTTCCACTGAACTAACCTACAGTAATTGCACGTCTAATCTTTGCTCTATATGGCGGTTGATTGGCGCACGCTTCCAGCCGTGTTATTGGTTATTGTCAAGTTGCGAAGAAAATGCCGTTGATGGCGAGGATTATCAAGGAGAAGGTATGAAAATCGATTTGTCCACAATAACGATTTTGCTTGTCGCAGCAGCATCTCTCGTTCTCGTGTCTTGTGGCGGCGCGGCCCCGACATCAACAACGACGGCGGGTTCTGCAGATACCTCGCCCGATGTCGAGCCTTCGAGTTCGGGCGGCAACCTGACGGATTTTGTCCTGAAGGACGTGAATGGTCGATCTCATGCCCTCACGGACTACCTTGGGGAAAAGGTCATCCTGGTCAGCTTCTGGGCGACCTGGTGCGAACCGTGCAAAAAGGAGATGGTCCAACTGCAGGCGCTCTTTGACGAGCACAAGGACTCGGGTCTGATGATCCTGTCCATATCCATGGATGAACCTGAAACCCAGGGGGACGTCCGGACCTACATCAAACAACGCGGATACACATTCCCGGTCCTGCTCGATACGGAAACACAGGTCACAAACCAGCTCAACCCGCGCCGCGCAGCGCCCTTCAGCCTGGTAATCGGAAAGGATGAGATCATCGCCTGGGAGCACGAGGGATACGTGCCCGGTGACGAGAAGGAACTCAAGGAGGCGGTCATCAAGGCGTTGGGCTCAACGGCTCCCTAGGGCATCCGGACCATGGACCCGGTATCGCGATATATGGATGATGCGGGCGACGGCAGGGTCAGATGCCGCTTATGCCCGCGAGGCTGCATGCTGGCGCGCGGCGCGTGGGGGAAGTGTCGAACCAGGTTCAACGATTCCGGTGTTCTGAGGATTTTCACCCATGGCCGTCTCACGACCGTCGCCGTTGATCCCATCGAGAAGAAGCCCCTCAACCACTTTCGTCCCGGTAGCCTCACATTCTCCGTGGCCGCCGCGGGTTGCAACCTGGTCTGCCCCTTCTGCCAGAACCATTCTCTGTCCCAGACATTGGTGGACAACCCGGCGGTGGAGGGTCGGCCCAGACGCGAGTGGAAGCCGAAAGATGTGGTTGACGCTGCGATCGAGAACGGCTGCGAATCGATCTCGTTCACGTATTCCGAACCCATCCTCCTGCTGGAATTCGCCGACATGGTGGCTTCATTTGCCCGCGAGCGAAGCATTGACATTGTTTTCGTGACTAATGGGCAGGCCACCGAGGAGGCCGCCCGAGACATGGCAGGTTTCCTCGCGGCGGCGAACGTGGACCTGAAGTGTTTTGACAGCGATGATTACAAGCGCACTCTCGGGGGCAGCCTGGACGCCACGCTGGACACCATACGCATCCTGCGTGAGGCGGGAGTGTGGGTGGAGGTCACGACCCTGGTCGTACCCGGCTTCAACGACCGAGACGATCAACTCCGGTCCATCGCACACTTCATCGCGAGTGTAGATCGTGGAATCCCGTGGCACGTGTCCCGGTTTCACCCGGCGTACAGGTGGACGGACAGGGCGGCGACTCCCGCCGAAACGCTAAATCGCGCGGTGATGATCGGCCGGTCTGCCGGTCTGAAGCACGTATACACCGGCAACTTGCCTGGACACGAAGGGGAAAAGACTCATTGTGCCCGCTGCAAAGCCGTATTGATAGATCGCGTTGGTTATCGCATAGTCGCCGTGCATACTGAGGGCAGTCGTTGCAAGATGTGCGGCGAGCCGATCGATGGAGTGGGATTTCCATGAAGGAACCGAAGATCAGAGTAGGGACAGTGGGATATCCGATCGCCAGGAACAGAGTCCTTAAGGAGGTGGATGTGGTGGAGCTCACAGATGGCCGCCAGATCCCGCCCAGGAAAGCCGCGGCGAGACGGTGGAGGTCCAGCACACCCGACCGGGTTGCTTTCACAGTCCAGCTGTCGCGTTATCTCGTGGATCCATTGGAGGAAGGGGTCCCCATGCCGGGTGAGCGCTCCGGTTACGGTGGGCTCAGATTGTCGGATGAGAACCTGGGCCTGTGGAAGAGGGAGCTCGAGTTCGCATCGGCAGTGGATGCGCTCGCCCTCGTGCTGATCACCCCGCCCACTCTGACCCCGGCAGTTATCAATAGACGTTTGCTGACCGATTTCCTCGCCGGAGTCGAGCGCGCGCAATTCAATTTGATCTGGGAGCCCCACGGCCCCTGGGAGTCGGAACAGGCAGCCGAGTTCGCCCTGGAGAACGATCTGGTGCTCGCGGTTGATCCTTTGCGTGATCCTGCTCCCGCAGGGCCGCTGGCTTACTTCAGGATGGGTCCGTTCGCTTCCATGGGATCGAGGGTCGGCCTGTACGATCTCGAACGAATTATGGAAGCGGGCGAGAGCTTCGACAGGACCATATGCGTGTTCGAGACGCCCCGCTCTTTCGATGACGCCAGGAACCTGAAAAAGGTGCTCGCAGGAGACGATACCGGCGTCGATTTTTAAAAAGGTTCCGGCGGCGGTGCTATTGAGCCGGTATGGCGGCTGTATCACACCGCGACGGCCGAGTGTGGCGATTTATTCACACAAACCAAAGTACTGCCCAGAGGCTAACGCCCACCTCAAGTGCTGGAAAACTCAACAAAGAACCGCCCGGAACGATTTGCGGGAATTCATCCGTACAGGCTTCCGGGTGTTTGGCCCGGTTATTGCTGCCTGTTGGCAATTATGAGGCATCATCGGCAACAAAACCATGTGGGCATTCTTTTCGCACGGTATTTTGCGGCCACGGGGAGGTCGAAATGACTTTTCGTAAATCCAAGGTTTGTTTACTAGCTCTCGCTACCATCATTCTCTTCACGAGTACATTGCTTGCGAAGGAGAGCGGCGCGAAGGCGTCGGAGAGAGAGCGGGTGACAGTCTTTCCCCTGGTGGGCGTGAACGTTGACCCTGGTCTCCTGACGGCGTCCGATGAGATTCTGACTTCCTCCCTCGTCGAGAGCGGCTTTATCGCCGCAGACTGGGAGCGCGGCCTGGACAAGATCGGCGGGCTTCCAGAAGGGGAGGAGGGCAGGTTGACCGCGACGACCAAGTCCACAATTGCAAAGGAGCTCGGATGCCATGGATACGTGGACGGCAAGATGGTCAAGCTCGGCTCCAAGATCCGCGTGACCATCAACCTGCGCAACTCGAACGGCGATATCCTGCAGAGCAAGGTGATGGATGGCGAGACGGAGGACGATCTGGTCATCATCCTGGAGAGGATCGCCCTGGCCTTCGCCCATGACGTGTCTGTTGATGAGACACTCAACCTGGACAACGCCACCCGCGCGGAGACCACGCACAAGACCCAGAGATTCAGGCCGGAGAAGAACTTCGGTGTCATCATCGGGGAAACCTTCAGCGTGACGGATGCCATGGACCACTTCACCATGTTCGCATTCGATGTTCGGCTCGAGCAGAGGGACGTTCTGGTGGAGCTGAGCGCCGGCTTCGGTGTCCATGGCGGCCAGGATCCGGCCGGGCATTTCTTTGCGGGAGTAGGAGTTGCCTACTACCTGACTCACACCGGGATCTCGCCGTATCTCGGCGCCGGGTTCGGTATCTTCCTGGGTGATCGTCTGAACATCGAGGAAGATGCTCACGATGATGACTATATTCCAGCCCATGAGGAAAGCGAAGACGACGAGTTTGGAGTGGGATTCGAGCTTTACCCGACCCTGGGTATCGAGTTCCTGAGAAACGCCTCCATGAGGCTTCATATGGAGATGCGGTACGGATTCAGCATCTCTCCGGACACCGATCTGGGCCACGGCCCGGTGGTAGTAGCCGGTATTGCCTTCTAGTAAGCGAAAGATCGCAAAGGGGATCGGGTCATGAAAAACAAGAGCACGATACTCTGCCTGCTCCTGATCGCGACCCAGATCTCTGTATCGACCGAACTCGTGGCGAGCGATGCCAAACAAAAGCAAAAAAAGTCCAAGTCCGAGGTGGTTGATCAGGAGGAGCAAACCAGGGTTGACATCAGGGTAGTCGCCTTTCCCCTCGAGGGAGTGAACGTTCTTCCCAGGGTTCTGGAAGCGTCCAACGAAGTCTTGTGGATGTCTCTCACGGAAGAGGGGTACATCGTTGCCGACTGGGAGATGGGTTACAAGAGGGTCACCGGGTTCGACGCTCCTCCCCCTCCCAGGCCTCCTGCGCCCGAACCCGCCCCGCCCGCGCCCAGTCCCACTCTGGTTCTGGTTCCGACCGTGCCCTACTATCCGATTCCCCAGCAGAGGCCGGCGCCGTCCGTACTCTCGGGTGAAGGAGTGGTGGGTCATGCTTCACCACCACCATCCCCAGGCGCGCAAACACCGCGAAGTATCGCCGAGAAACCCGCGATCGTCGAGCAACTTGCTGTCGCGGAGCAACCTGTGGTCGTCGAGCAACTGGAACCGCTGGCCTGGGTGGAGCCGGAACCGGATCCGCCTCCCGCTCCGAAGCTCACAGCGGAGTTGAAGAGCCAGATTACCAGGGAAATGGGGTGTGAATCATACGTTGACGGAAAGCTGGTCCTGCTGGGATCCAAAATCCGCGTGACCGTCAAGGTGAAGAACACCGAGGGCGACACCCTGGACAGCAAGCAGATGGAAGCTCAAACCGAGGATGACCTGCACATCATCTTCAAGCGCATCGCGAAGGCTCTGGCCCTGGGCTTGACCATCGAGGAGACCCTGGATCTCGATAATGCGACGGTGGCCGAGGCCCACCAGATGGCAAATCGTTTCAGGCTCGAGAAGAACATGGGGCTCCTCATCGGGCAGCTCTTCTCGGTAAACGACAAGATGGCGCACCAGACCTTCATAGCGTTCGATGGCCGTTTCGAGCTGAACGACGTGTTGATCGGTGTAAACGTGGGCCTGGCGTTCACCGATACCGCAGAAACAGACACGCATCTCTTTTTGGATATTTTGGGCGGCTACTATTTATCCCACACATCTTTTGCCCCCTACCTTGCCCTGGGCGTCGGCATAATGCTGGGCAATTTTCTGAGCTTCGAAGGTTCCGATTCAGAGGGAATGGAGTACTTTCGGCAGATCGGCTTCCACGCGTTCCCGGCCTTTGGAATCGAGTTCATCAGAAACTCGCAGATGCGCGCTCACATCGATATCCGTTACGCCATCGTTGTAGGCCAGGATTCGGAGATCGGACACGGTCCCATGATCACCGCCGGCCTCAATTTCTAACCCCATCCCGGCCTTCCCCTGCGAGGGGAAGGGGAAGTTGTTGGAAACCCGCTTTAAGGAACGAAGAGATTTCTTCTTCGCTTTGTGTTCGCTCCCCATGTAAAATCAGTTTGATGAATGAGATATCGTCGGATCGAAAAATAGAATCGCTAGCCTCCCTGGTAGTGATCACGGGACTCTCGGGGGCCGGCAAGTCCACCGCCATGCGGGTGTTCGAGGATCTCGGGTGTTACTGCGTGGACAACCTCCCCCCTGGACACATTCCTGACTTCTTCAACCTCTACGAGAGCAGCGGCTCGGCCGGCTCCAGCCTGGTGATCGCCAGCGACATGCGTTCCGGAGCCCTTTTCGACGATTTCGTCGAGACTCACAAGGCGCTGCACGAAGAGGGGATGGATCTCCAGGTACTTTATCTCGATAGCTCCACCCATGTGCTCATCAACCGCTTCAACGAGGTGAGACGCACGCATCCGCTGCAACCCGATCGTTCGCTCAAGGAAGCCATCGAGGAGGAGCGAAGGAGGCTGGAGCCCATCAGGGCCGTGGCGACACACGTTATCGACACGAGTGGGCTCAATACCTCACAGCTTCGCGAGACGATCCTGCACACCATGGCAGGAGAAGACACCGGGAGCGTGATTCGACTCAAGTTCGTCAGTTTCGGGTTCAAGTACGGGATCCCGAGGGACGCTGATTTCGTCCTGGACGTCAGGTTTCTTCCCAACCCCTTTTACGTGCCGGATCTGAGGGTTCACACGGGGGAGGATCAGGACGTCTACGATTACGTGATGTCATGCAACGAGGCTGACGATTTCTTCGCCCGGGCGGTGGAGATGCTGGAGGTGACGCTGGAGTCATTTGTGGGGGTGGGCAAGCTCAACCTCAACGTGGGCGTCGGGTGTACCGGTGGGCGGCACAGAAGCGTTGCGTTTGCGCGCAGGCTCGCGGGGCACTTCGATAACAGGGGTCATCGATCGACTGCAGTTCACAGGGACGCGGGCAAGCTCCAGAACTGATCGTTTTAGTTGGAATTCAACTTCGGGCACGAGGCTTCGTCGTGATACATGAGGGCCACGCATTCATTGCAGGGCTCACAAGGCGACTCGGTGATTTCACCTCTTTGAAGCCGTGCTACGAAATCCGGTTGCGCAATCAGCGGTCTGGCCATCCCTACGAAGTCGAAGCCCTGTGACAGTACATCATCGATAACGGTCCTGGATTTTAGGCCTCCCACCAATATGACTGGCACCTTGACGTTCTGGCGAACCCTGATCGCTTCTTCCAGGAAGTACGCTTCTTTAAAAGGATATGTCTTGACCAGTAAACGTCCGAACAAGAGCAGTCCGACTTTGGCGAGCAACCTTCGCTCACCCTTCGCGAATTCCTTGTACGGAGTGTCACCCCGCATGACGTACATAGGAGTTTTGCTGACAAATCCACCACTCAGCACCAGAGCATCGATCCCATCTTTTTCGAACATCTTCGCCACTTGAATCGCCTCATCGATCTCCATCCCCCCCTTGTAGCCGTCTCGAAGATTCATCTTTGCGATGACCGCCATCTCGGGACCCGCCGCTTCCTTTACCCTTGCGATGACAAGCCTCGCGAACCGGGTGCGGTTTTCAATTGAACCGCCCCACTTGTCCCGACGGCGATTGGTGTGACGATTCAGGAACTGACTGATCAGGTATCCGTGGCCCGCGTGAATCTCCACCGCGTCGAAGCCGGCCCTTTTGGCCAGGCGGGTCGACTCCGCGAACTGATTCGCGATCTCTTCGATGTCAGCCTCTGTCATCGCCCGGGGCAATGCCAATCCGAACAAGTTGAAAACTGCAGAGGGCGCGATGGGCCTCGCCCCGGAGACGTGACGATCAGACATGTTCCCGCAGTGGCCCAGTTGTATTGACGCGAGGGCGCCCGCCTCATGGACCGCATCGGTGAGTTCCGTGAACTGGGGAACGATTTCTTCGCGCATCCAGGCCTGATGAGAAAACGATCGACCTTCGCGCGAGATCGAAACGTATGCGACGGTCGTCATTCCGATATCCCCCGCCGCGACTGCGCGATGATACTCCAGAAGCGAGCGGGACGGCACGCCCGCAGGGCACATCCCCTCGAATGCGGCGGATCGAATGGTGCGATTTCGCAACGTCAGCGAACCGATCCGTCCGGGAGTAAAGAGTTTTGATGTCATGGCGACGATCTTTCGGTTTTTATGTATGAAGTCAAGATTGCTTGGTAGACTCCCGTGTGGCGGGACACCCAATGACGGAGCGTCCCCCAGAAGAGTAGACTATGAAAATAGCGCTCGATATTTTGACAATGATCTGGGTCGTGCTGCTGGAAACGGCGCCCTACCTCCTGCTCGGCCTCCTCCTGGCGGGTCTGGTCAAGATCCTGCTTCGAGCCCGCACGGCGCGCCGATACCTGGGGGAGTCCAACCTGAAGAGCGCGTTATGGGCAGCTCTTCTCGGTCTCCCGCTGCCGATATGTTCCTGCGGTGTCGTACCGCTGACCCTCGGGCTGCGCGACAAGGGCGCCAGCCGGGAGGCGCGCCTTTCGTTCCTTATAAGCACACCCGAGACGAGCGTGGACACAGTAGTGATATCCTGGGGCCTGCTCGGTCCGATAATGGCTATCGCCCGCCCCGTCGCCGCGCTGTTCGCATCCCTGCTGGCCGCAGTCGTCTCCATTGCCGTGGGCAACTCAGACGATTCGGGGACCCACGAGAAACCATCACAAGACACGACGAACGACGCTGAAGAAGATCCAACCGCCATCGGCTTTCGGGGCCTGTGGCGCTCCATAAGGGCGGCCATCTCTTCTTTTTCTTCAAAAAAAGACGAGGCTCCGGCAGACCTGAAACAAGACGCCTCCAAAGATCACGTGCCTCTACACCGGGTGCTCACGAGCGCTCTTCGGTACAGCTTCGTCGAGATGTTCGACCGTATTTCCCTGTGGCTGGTCATCGGAATAGTCATCGCTGGCGCGATCGCCGCCATGGTGCCAGCCGGCTGGTTCAGTCAAATCCCCGGTGGCGAGATGGGCGCCATGCTCTTCATGCTGGCCATCAGTATTCCGATGTACGTCTGTGCGGTCGAGTCCACTCCAATCGCAGCGATGCTCATACTCAAGGGACTCTCTCCGGGCGCCGCCCTCGTCTTCCTGCTGGCGGGTCCGGCCACGAACCTCGCCACTATATCAATCATTTACAAGTCCTTTGGACGCGTGTTCCTCGCCATCTACCTCATGACCATCGCATTCACATCCGTAGCTGCGGGTTTCGCGCTCAACGCCCTCCTTGCAGCCACCGGTTGGACGGTGTTGCCGTCCGATGCCCCCATGGGCTCGGCGGGCGCGGGGTCAGTGTTTTCAATCTTCATGGCCGTGGCGCTGCTGGTGCTGCTGGGGTTCAGCTTCAGACGCCTGGACTGGCGCGGCAAGGCCGAAAACATCACGGCGTTTTTCCGGCGGCTGTTGTCGGTATTCGGACAACGAAAACACAATCGAAGGCGCAGGGTTGCCGTTCTGATGATATGCGTGCTCGCTGCCTACCTGGCCTGTGGAATATACCAGGTCGGTCCGAGCGAGGCAGGTTACCGAATCCAACTTGGCAAGCTGGTGGAGAAGGACATCGAGCCGGGGCTTCGCTACCACCTGCCGTGGCCTTTCGAGGAGGTGCGTATCTTCAGCGTGCATGAGACCCGCAAGACCGATCTGGGTTTTAGAACCGATCCTGATCTCATCAAGAAGTGGAGAGAAAACCCCGAGATAGATTTTGACACCGGCTGGCACAGCTTCTTCACCATCTCCAACAACAAGCCCGAGGAGTCTCTGTACCTTCTGGGTGACGAGAACCAGCTGGAGGCCAAGTTCTCCGTGATGTTCGAGATCGATGATCCGACGGCGTTCTTCTTCGACTACGCCAAGAACCACGACCTGGTGAGGCTCACTTCCGAGAGCATACTGCGGGAACACATGGCGAAGGAGCGTATAGACGCAATTCTCACAACTCGGCGCATGGAGATATCGGATCCGGTGCGCACGAAAATCCAGGCTCTGCTGGACCTGTACGGAATAGGTGTTCGGATCCTCGGGGTGTATCCGGTAGACCTCCACCCGCCTCAACGCGTCGTGTCTTCTTTTCGAGCAGTGGCCAGCGCCATGGAGGATCGCGAAACCAGGATCCACCAGGCGCACGCGGCAGGGGAGGACGCGCTGCCCAGAACCCGGGGCGAGGCAGCAAAGCTGGCGGCCGGCGCCGAGGCAATGGCGATAGAGAAGGTAGCTCAAAGCGAGGGCCGATCCGTCAGCTTTGAGAAGCGCCTTGTAACCTATGCCGACCACCCCGATATAACTCGAACGAGGATGACGATAGAGACCATGGAACGCGTGTTGCCGGGCAGGAAGAAGATCCTGTTCCCCAAGAACCTGGCCGATTCGGGCCGCCTGCGGTTGTGGGGTGGGAACTCCGGCGCAACACTCAACCCGGAAAACGTGATGGAATGAAACTTTCAAAGATAATAGTTGCCCTGTTGATCGTCATCGCGCTCCTCGCCTGGGGTGGAACGGCCTTCTTCATCGTGGAAACCTCGCAGTCCGCCATCCTGGCGCGGTTCAACAGGCCCCTCGAGCATGTGTACCAGCCGGGACTGCACTTCAAGGCGCCCTGGCCAATCGATTCCGTGTACAGGTTCGACAAGAGAATCCTCGTCTTTTCCCACAGGGCGACCGAGTTCCTCACTCAGGACAAGAAGAACATTCTGGTGGACAGCTTCGCCGTCTGGAAGATCGATGACGAGCATAAATTCCTGGCCAAGGTGCGGAACCGTGACGTGGCGGAGATCCTCCTGCTGGAGATGATCACCGCCGCAATGGGAGAGGTGATCGGCAAGTTCGACTTAGGCAACTTCATCAGCACCGAAGAAGATCAGGTTCGCATCGCGGACATCAACGGGGCCGTGGTCGCCGCCTGTGCGCAGACGGCAAAAAGAGATTACGGTCTCACCATCATCGACGTTCGCATCAACCGCTTCAATTTTCCCTTGCAGAATCGCTCCGCAGTGATCCAGCGAATGCAGGCCGAGCGGGAGCGAATAGCCACCCGATACCGGGGAGAGGGAGAAGAGGAGGCCCTGAAGATCGAGGCCGCCACGGAGTTCGAAACCCGCAAGATCATCGCCGAGGCAAAAAAAGAGGCAGAGGTGATCATCGGCCAGGGTGAGGCGACAGCCATCAAGATCTACGGGGAGGCCTACGCCAAGGATCCGGAATTCTACGAGTTCATGAGGACGCTGGAGGCCTACGACAGGATAATCGACAGCGACACCACGCTGGTGCTGCCCACCGACTCGCCCCTCTGGTCGTTGATAGAGAAGGGCGCCCCATGATCCCAAAGGGCGAGACCGCCGACGTGCGCCTGATAAGGGGCATCGTCCGCCTCGTCTTCAGGATGAGGCGTACGCTCGTTGTCGCTGCTATCGCGCTGTCCCTCGTTATCTTTGTCGCCCTCGGTGTGTACACGGTTCCCACAAACCAGACCGGCGCGCTCTACACCGCCGGGATAATAGAGGACGATCTTGTGGAGCCGGGAATCCACTACAAGTGGCCCGCGCCGTTTCAGAAGGTCACCATCATGAACACCTCCGAGATGAGGCGAATAGTGCTCTCTGACAAGACAGAGCAGGTTTCGGCCATCATCACCGGAGACGAGAACCTCATTGATGTCGACGTGGCGCTCCAGTACCAGATCCACGACTATCGCCGTTTCCTCATCGGCGCGAAGAACTGGGAGATGATCCTGACAGGAATAGTGGAAGCGGAGCTCACCGAGATGGTCGCGGGATTCCAGGTGGATACCCTTCTGACGACGGGCAAGAGCGAGCTGCAGATCGGGTTGAGGAACCGGGTGCAGGCCGCCCTCGACGAGTTGGATGCGGGGCTGGTTGCGCTATCGACCCGCATCGTGAGCGCGACACCGCCTATGGAGGCGGCCGGGAGCTTTCGGCGTGTGGCCGACGCGAAGAGTGGGAAGGCCAGGCGGATCAACCAGGCTCAGGCCAAGCGCAGCCGGGCGCTCTCAATGGCGAGGGGGGAGGCCGAGAAGATCGTTCAACAGGCAAGATCGACGAGCGACGAACGAATCAAGAAGGCCGGTGGCGACTCCGAGCGATACCTTCACGTGCTGGCCGAGTACGGGCAGGCGAAAAAGGTTACTCGCACCCAGATGTACTACAACGCCATGGAGAATGCCGTGTCGGTGGCCCGGGTGATCCTGTTCGATCCGGACGCCCCCCTGGATCTTACGCTCTTTCGCCAGATAGCAACGAACACACCCTGATCGAGACTATTCCAGAATGAAATCGTCGCAGATCACTTCCATCTTCTCCATGGCCTCGGTGAGTGCGTCTGCCATGATAGTGGTGCAGATGTCGGCAAAGACACCGTTGTTCCCGGCGCCGACCCCGATGTAGTTGTTCATGAAGTCCTTCATGCGGACTGCCTCGTGAGCGCCGGAGTAACTGGAATCTTCGCCGGTGCACGTCGACGATGAGGAGGAACAGGCCTGCGCGCCGGCGATGGTCACGAAAACATAGCGAGCTTCGCCGCCGAATCGGTTGTCCAGCATATCCTTGTAGCTCTGGAGCGGCTCGAGCAGGTAGTTGTCGAAGACGGGATCACCCTCGTGACTCATGCACTGGTCATCCGGAATTCCCGATATTTCCATGGAGGTCGTCGAGCAGTCGTCTTCATCGGTTATTACCACCGCGATGAAAAGGGCATTTTCTCTGAGGAAACCCTCGTTCGCTGCGCCTGTGGAGTCTTTTGCGAGGGCGAGTCCCAGGGCCTGCAGGGGCATCTCGAAAGAGGGGCCGCTCGTGCCCACCGAAGCCAGAGCGGGGAAGAGGTTTGCGAGTTCGCTGGCGCTTCCTTCAATCCATGGATCAGTGCCCGAGGAGGGCATGACCAGATCTCCGTTCATCCCGGATTGAGGGGCCGGAACGGTGATTGTGCCCACCTGGAAAGTGATGTCCGCTGTCTTCCCGGTGGTGGTGACGCCAATCCTGTAGCTGATGTTCGCGGCGTTATCGTTGCTGTATTCCGACAGGACGTCGATGAACTGCGGGAACGCGTCTATCAGATCGCCCTGCTCGCAATCCATGGATCCCGAGTCGTCGATGACGAACAGGATATCCATTTCTGTGCAGCCGACCCCGTATCCATCGGTGGTGGTATCCGTATCTGTGTCCGTGTCTGTGTCCGTGTCGGTATCGGTGTCCGTTCCGTCGCCGTCGGCGCGCTCATCCGATTGACAGAAGGGCATCGACAAGGCGATGGCCCCCATAACAATAATAAAAATAATTACCCTCTTCATGGGTGTCTCCTTGTGTTCGGGCTTACATCAATAAATTGTACACCAGAAAAGCTCCTCGCGACAAAGCACCACAAATTTGACCTGTGTGGGTCAGTATCCTACAATGTAAGATAACAGACTACAGGAGGGCGCAATGTACAAGCGTTACGAAATGCGGCGAATGGCGGGAGTTCCAATGGAGATCATCACATCAAAGACGGATCTCTCCATAGAGTTCGTCACCTGGGATGTGAGCCCTCGGGGTGCCTACCTGATGAGCGACACTACACCGAAGATAGGGGAACAGATCGTATGCTCGTTCGATCTGGACGGCGAGACTCCCTACTGCTTCTTCGGCGAAGTATCCCGCATCAATCAGGGTCGGCGCGCGTGTGATCGCGGACCCACGGGCTTCGGGATCAGGTTCATCGATCCCACACCCATGGAGCGATTGAAGCTCAGACACTCCCTGCGTGGACTTGCGCCGACCATGCCGGCGCCTTCGCGGGATAACGCGCTCACGCGAGCCATGGGCTGGTCGTGAAAAAGCAATAGCAGGAGGACAATATGAAAAAGCGTTTTGAAGTTCGCCGGCTCGTCACCCGGCCCATGGAGATCATATCGTCCATTTGGGACGAGCCCATTGATTTCTATACCGGAGATCTGAGCCCGCGGGGCACCTATGTCTTCAGCGAGCTCATGCCAGACATGGGTGAGCACATCGTCTGCTCGTTCAATCTGGGCGACAACCTGAACTTCGATTTCTTCGGAGAGATCGTGAGGATCAACATGCTGCGACGCAAGGCTGACGAAAATTACTATCCCGGGTTCGGTATTCAATTCACGGATGCCGGGCCGTTGGACCGTCTGAAGATGAGGAACGCCCTGTTCGGCACTCCTCCTCCGGTTCCAACTATGCGCCGCATTCCCACTTCGGGAAGGCGCGTGGGATATCCGATGGTGGAGCGCAGGAACACCGAGACGCGACCTTCACTGTAGGGTTCCCCGGCTCAGAGGGCCGTGTAGACCAGATCCACCCCGAAGAAAGCCTCGTCTATAAGTACGCTCGATGGGTTGTACATCTCTATACTCCCGCCCGGAATAGACTGGTAATCGGTGCTGAAGTACATGCTGTACTCCCATGTCTCCGCGCCGTTGACGGTAGTCCCCTCGGGGGACGACCAGTCTATGGTGCCGTAAAAGATTCGCGAAACGAGGTCGAAGGAGGTATCGGTAAAGGCTTTGGTGTTGGGAAAACTCGAAGAGTTGTCGAGGACCCAGGTTGACGGTGCGCTTGAATAATTGATGTAGATGTTGTCGACCGCGTCAAAGTGGTAGGAGGCCACGCCCACTCCACCGTTCTGCACGTACACCATGCCGATCAGGGGGTTAGTATCGGTGTCGGTATCGGAGTCCGTGTCGGTGTCCACGTCAGTGTCAGAGTCGCTGTCGGAGTCGCTGTCGCTATCGGAGTCGCCGTCGGAGTCCGAATCGGAGTCGCCGTCGGAGTCTGAATCGGAGTCTGAATCGGAGTCGGCGTCCGTGTCACCGCCTGTCCATCCGGGCGGGGAATCCGAGCAGCACGCCAGCATTGCCGCGCAAAGCAACGACAAAATAACCATCCTCATATTTTCACCTCCATGAGGATACTATATCAGAATCACGGGAATGTCGGGGATTTCAAAGTACCGGTCTTCTCGGGTTTTCCGGTGCGTGACCCCTGCGGACGCGGTTTTCCTGCCGAAGCATCTCGACGCCGTCCCACACGGTGGTAACCCCGACGATGCCCATGACAGCAGACAGCAGATCGCTCGACATAAAAACCGAAGCGGTCAGAATTCCTGCTCCAAGAAAGAAAAGCGGAATGGCCGGGATGGTGCCGAAGAGGTAGTTGGCCTTCCTCACCATCACGTGTCCCAGCCCGATTGTGGCCACGGTGACTACGGCGAGAACCGCGCCTGCCCACTCGACGGTCATGGTGATCCCCCGCGCCGCTTTTTGGGATTGGCCGGGAAGATTCCGTCTTTCACTCGTTTTTCCTGGTCAGGCAACTCCGTGGCGCCCCAGACGATTGTGCCCCCAAGGATGCCGACCACGGCCGAGGCGGCGAAGCCCGGCACAAGCAGCGAGGCGAGCACGACAACTCCGCCGAGAATACCGACGGGCCATGCCAGGTGCGCGCCCACGTAGTACTCGAGTTTGATCACCCACAGGAAGCCAAGGCCGACTGCCGCCAGAGTGATGCACGCGAATATCAAGCCGGTGAAATTCATGACGGCTTGTCTCTCGCTTGATTGACTGTCGAACCGACGCCGCTCATCAACCTGGTTGCGATTCCGGGTGCCTCGGTGATGCAGTGGTTGACGCTGATTCCGCCGTACGAGCTGCCGCTGACGAACACTCCGGGATAATTGGCAAGCAGCTTTTCAATGCGCTCCACACGCGCTGTGTGACCGGGGGTGTACTGGGCGATACCCTTCTCGTGTTTGAAGATCCAGCGTTCCACGGGCTTCGCGGTCAGGTTCATGGTCTTTTTTAGATCTCCGGCTATCAGATCCATCAGGTCCCGGTCATCGAGCTCGATAGCAGCGGGATCGTGCGCGCCGCCCACCATGGTGCGCAACAGCACATGATCGTCGGGGGCCCTCCCATCCCAGATGGATGAGGTCCACAGGCAACCCAGGATGCGCACCCCGTGACCGCGCGGAACGAGAAAACCGAAACCGTTTGGTTGTCGGCCGACGTCCTTCAGTTTGTATGCTGTTGCGACCACGGTAATGGGGGCGGTCGGGATCATTCCCAGGGCCGATGACAGTTCCGGATCCAGGTGGTCGACGATTTCACTCGACGTAAAGGCCGGGCCGGCGAGAACCACGGCATCCGCAAAACAGGTTTCGCCGCGCTCGTCGATGATGCGATAACCGTGAGGCGACCCCTTCTCCAGGGACGTTATCCTGACCCCGGTCTTGAGGGATGGTCCCAACCGAGAAGCCAGCTCGCGGGCAAGCTCATCGAAGCCGTCCCTGAACGACGTGAGTGTGCCGCCCGGACCGGCGGGCCCCGCCGCTGCTTTTAAAGACGCTTCTTTGCGCGTCGCTTCCCTCTTTCGCTTTTTAGCGAGGCCGATCATCGCCCTGACCAGCCCGCCGTATTCCGACTCCATGGCCGCCATCTTCGGGAACGCTGCAGATAGCTCCAGCTCCCTGGCGTTACCGGCAAACACGCCGGATACCATGGCGTCCACCAGCGTCGCCGCGGCATCTTTCCCTATCCTGCGCGCGGCAAAATCGAACGCGCTCTCTTCTTTGAAACCGCCCTTTGGGACAAACGGCTCCATGAAGACACGCAACCTTCCGCGAAGCGAGAGCATGCCGGAAAAGAGCATTCCTCCCGGACCGGAGGGCAACTTGCGGAGTTTTCCTCTGCAAAAAAGGTAACGAATCGCCGACGACTCGTTACTGACAAGAAGGCGATCCTCGATGCCCAGGCGATGAACCAGATCGAGTGTCGGAGGCGAATTGTCGAGGAAGCCGTTGGGTCCGGTCTCCAACACGAAAGATCCGGCGCGTTCGGTTCTCATGTTACCGCCGGCCTGCCCATCGGCCTCGAAAACGATGAGATCCTCGCGTGGCAAACCGAGCGACATGAGCTCCCAGCCGATGGCAAGGCCGGAGATCCCTCCGCCGACGATAGCCACCCTCGCCACTACACGGTCCTCGAAAAGACCTGGCCGCCGCCGTTCTTCTTCTTGAGGTAAGCATCGAAAACCATGCAGACGTTTCGCACGAACAGTCTTCCCAGGGGCAACACCTCCACGCCGTCCTGTTCAACCGAGACGAATCCCTGTTCCGCCTGACCACCGGGCGCGCGAAGCTCGTCGATCTCGGGCCCAAAGTAGTTGTGAAAATCTATTTTGAAAAGTTCTGAGACTTGCCTGGCGTTCACGCGGAAGTTGCACATCAGCTCTGTGATCACGTGCCGCCGAATTCGGTCGTCCTCGCTAAGCACGTAGCCCCGTTCTATGGGGAATCGACCCTCGTCGATGGCCCGATAGTATTGGGGGGCCTTCTTGACGTTCTGCGCAAACGCGTCGCAAAGCGAGCCGATGGATGAGACCCCCAGGCCGATCATATCGGGGGCTCTGTGCACGGTGTATCCCATGAAGTTGCGATGGAGCTTGCGCTTTGTGGATGCCTGTCCCAGCTCATCGTCGGGCAACGCGAAATGATCCATCCCTATCTGAACGTAGCCCGCGCCGAGGAAGGCGCGTATGGCCAGCGCAAAGAGCGCGAACTTGGTCTCCCTGTCCGGCAGGTAATCGACCGGAAGTTCCTTCTGGTTTCTCTTGATCCACGGAACGTACGCGAATGAATAAACCGCCACTCGTTGCGGCCGCATCTCGATCACCGTGTCGAGTGTGGCGGCGAAGTTGGTCGGGTTCTGGTGCGGCAATCCATAAATGAGATCGATGTTCACCGACCCAAATCCGAGATCTCTCGCCGTTTCGAGCAGGAGCCTTGTCTGCTCTACTGACTGGGCGCGGCGCACTGCCTCGAGCACCTTGGGCGTGAAGTCCTGCACGCCGATGCTGAGGCGATTGAACCCGATTTCTCGTGCCACCTCCAGTTGTTCGACCGTTGTTACCTCGGGATCTATTTCGATGGCCACCTCGGCTTGTGGCGCTATGTCGAAGTGTTCGGTAATCTTGCTCATCAACGCCTTCATCTGTGCGACGTCCAGATATGTTGGTGTCCCGCCGCCCCAGTGATACTGAAGCAGAGTGCGCCGGTCCGGCAGCGCAGATGCCAGAAGATCGATCTCCCTGAATAGATAATCCAGGTATTTTCGCACCGGTTCGGGACGTTTGGAAATGATCACGTTGCATCCGCAGAAACTGCACCTTCGCTCGCAAAAAGGTATGTGGACGTACAACGAGAGGGGATCCGAGCCACGCTCGTTTGCCTGCGCCAGGCGCTCATCGTAATGCCCGGCCGTGAAACGATCGTCGAACTCGACCGCCGTCGGGTACGAGGTGTATCTGGGGCCGGGTCGATCGTGCCTGACAAGCAAGTCGGGTGTGACGAGGTCAAGCGGCATCCTGTCAGTGGGGTCCATGTTACGCTTCCTTTACCTGGGACAGGCGCTTGACGGTCTCGACCAGATAGGCGGCGTTCTCCTCCGGAGTGGGCGGGAGGATGCCGTGGCTCAGGTTGAAGACATGCCCCCTGTCTTTCGGAGCGTCTTCGAGCACGCGCTTGACGCCTTCGTGGATGGATTCCCTGGATCCGAGCAGCACGGTGGAATCCAGGTTGCCCTGCAGCGAGGGTCCCGGGCCGATCATCTCGGCCACAGAACTCAAGGAAAGCTTGTCGTCCACGGAAATGACATCCGCGCCGATGGACGACAGAAGATCAAGCACGTGGGCAGCGTCGCGAATGAAATATATCACCGGAACACCGGGCCGCTGTATTCGTTCAATCAGATCCGCGACCGGTTCGAGCACGAACTCGCGATAAAGGCGTCTGGACATGTGCCCGGCCCAGGTATCGAAGATCTGGATCGCCTGGACACCGGCGTCAATCTGGGCGTTCAGGTAGTCAGCCTGGACGTCGACCAGGAATGACATGAGTTTCTTCGCGCTTTTCTTCTCTTCGTGCAGAAGTCCCCTCAGGAACATGAAGTTCTTCGATCCGCCGCCTTCCACCATGTATGCCGCCAGGGTGAGCGGCGCTCCTCCGAAACCGATGAGAGGAATCCTTCCGTCGATCTCCCCGAGAATCGACTTGATGGCGTCGAAGACGTAACCGAGGTCAGTCAACGGGTCGAAACGACGAAGCGCGTCGATATCTGCTCCGGTCCTCACGGGTTTTTCAAGTTGCGGCCCCGGGTTGAAAGCCACATCGAGCCCCATGGCCGGCAGTCCCACCAGGATATCGCTGAACAGAATGGCCGCGTCCATGCCGAAACGATCGATAGGCTGCATGGTGACCATGGTCGCCAGCTCGGGCGTGCGACAGACAGTCCAGAAGCTGTGTTTTGCGCGCACCTCCCGGTACTGCGCCATGTATCTCCCGGCCTGGCGCATGATCCAGATGGGTGTTCGCTCGACCGCCTCACCCCGACAGGCCCTCAGGAAAAGGTCATTCAAGATTCACGCTCCTTTCGCCCGTTGAGCTTCGAGCGTCTTCTCAAAAGCGATGCGAAGCGCCGTCGCGGTCAAGTCGAGCACTTCGTCGGTATGTGCGTCGGATACGAACAGTGACTCGAAGGCGGACGGTGCAATTGAAACCCCGTTATTGAGCAGGGCGTTGAAGAAGATCACAAATCTATTTGAATCGGAGGCCGTCACCGCCTCATAGGAGTTGACCGGCCCTTCATTGAAGAAGAAGCCGAGCATGCTGCCCACCCGGTTGACCGTGAGTGGAACTCCGGCATCCTTCGCGGCCGATTCGAGGTTTTGCGCCATCTTTGCGCCCATGTCCTCGAGTCGAAGGTAGATGGACGGATCATCATTCAACCGTCGAAGCGTGGCGAGCCCCGCAGCCATTGCGAGCGGGTTGCCCGAGAGCGTACCGGCCTGGTACACCGGACCGACCGGAGAGATCTTTTCCATGATGTCAGCGCGGCCGCCGTACGCGCCCACCGGCAGGCCTCCTCCGAGCACCTTGCCCAGGGTTGTCAGATCGGCCCTGACACCGAACCGCTCCTGGGCGCCGCCGCGCGCTACCCGGAATCCTGTGATCACTTCGTCGAAAATGAGCAGGGCCTCGTACTTGTCGCACAAGTCCCGCAGGCCCTCGAGGAAGCCGTCGCCGGGCGGGACGCAACCCATGTTACCGGCCACCGGTTCAACGATTACCGCCGCGATGTCATCCCCGTGGGTCTCGAACTGCTCGGCCACTGTCTCGAGGTCGTTGTAGGCTGCTATCAGCGTGTCGGAAACCGTACTTTCGGTGACGCCGGGGGAGTTTGGAACGCCGAAAGTGGCAGCGCCCGAGCCGGCCTTGATTAGGAACGAGTCGGCGTGGCCGTGGTAGCAACCCTCGAACTTGACGATCTTCGAGCGTCCAGTGAAACCGCGGGCGAGTCGGACTGCGCTCATGGTTGCCTCGGTTCCGGAGTTGACCATTCGTACCAGCTCCACCGACGGCATCATCCTGCACACCTCCTGTGCCAGGGTGATCTCACCTTCGTGTGGAGCGCCGAACGAGGTTCCCTTTCGGGCGGCGGATATCACAGCTTCCATGACGTCCGGATGAGAGTGACCCAGAATGAGCGGACCCCACGAGCACACGTAATCGATGTACCGGTTGCCGTCTGCATCCCATACGTACGGCCCCTGTGCACGATCGACGAAGAACGGTTGTCCCCCCACCGCGTTGAACGCCCTGACCGGAGAGTTGACGCCTCCGGGAAGCAACTTCACGGCTTGCTCGAAAAGCTCCACGCTCCTCGTGCCGGCTTTCCATTCACTCGAATCGCTCATGAGCCCATCTCTTTCAGCAGTCGGGCTGCGTCCTTTGCAAAATATGTGAGGATGATATCCGCGCCGGCGCGTCTGATGGACAGCAGGACCTCGGCTGCGACGCGGTCGTGATCTATCCAACCCTTTTCCGCCGCCGCCTTTACCATGGCGTACTCCCCGGACACGTTGTACGCAGCAACCGGGACATTGAACTCTTCCTTGACGCGCCTGATAATGTCGAGGTACGGCAACGCCGGTTTCACCATCACGATGTCGGCGCCTTCCTCCAGATCGAGCGCCACCTCTCTCATGGCCTCCCGGGCATTGGCGGGATCCATCTGGTAACCGCGACGATCGCCAAACTGGGGAGCAGATTCTGCAGCCTCCCTGAAAGGTCCATAGAAGGCGGAGGCATACTTGGCAGCGTATGAGACAATCGGCAGGTGTTTGAACCCGGCGCCGTCAAGCCCTTTTCGGATGGCGCCCACGCGTCCGTCCATCATGTCCGAAGGAGCGATGACGTCTGCTCCCGCGTCCGCGTAAACCACGGCGGCCTGCGTCAGCAGCGGCAAGGTCGCATCGTTGTCCACCTCTCCGTTCACGATGACGCCGCAGTGGCCGTGATCCGTGTACTCGCAAAGACAGACATCGCCCCAAACCTGAAGCTCGGGCAGCTCTTTTTTGAGCGCACGTATTGCTTTGGGTACGGCGCCGTCCGGATGATATCCTTCCGAACCCACGTCGTCCTTCTTATTGGGAATACCAAACAAGATGACCCCGGGAACTCCGGCCTCGTAAGCCTGCGCGGCCTCCTTGACAAGAAGATCGACCGACAGCTGAGCACAGCCCGGCATCGCCGAGATGTCCTTTCTTACGCCGGTTCCGTGGGTCACGAACATCGGATAGATGAGCCGACCCACTCCGATCTCTGTCTCCCTTATCATCTTTCGCATGGAGGCTGTTCCTCTCAGGCGGCGGGGTCTATTGGTTGGAAAGCTCATCTTGTCGTCCTCCCTTGTTTTTTGATGTGTTCCCAGGCTTCCGCGACTGCCTCGAGGAGCCCGACGTCGTTCTGTGTTTGCGCTTCCTGGACCCAACCCGCGCCGAGTTCCAGCAGAGCCGTTGTTGTGGTAGGCCCGATACTCACCGGCTGTATTTCCGCGAATGAGCCGGTTCGATCAAAGAAAAGTCTTGCGTAGTTTCGCGACCCTGAGGGGCTCGTGAAAACCACTATGTCAAATTCCGCTTCGCCGAGGTTTTTAATGTCAATTTTGGGTGCGACCACGCGATAGGCCTCCACCATGGTGACGGACCTCGCACCTGCGTCCATTGCTCGTCTCGTGAACTCATCACGGGAGAGATTCGAACAGGGATATGCAATGGTCTTTTCCTCGATCCCGCCAAGCGCTATGAGATCGTCGGCCAGGTCACCGGCGCCCGCGCCAACGGATACGAGATCGACGGGCCAGCCGTTTCTCTCGATCTCGGCCGCTGTTGAAGCGCCGACCGCCGCAATGCTGGGTCTGGAAGACGCGGATACCGGCAAGCCATCAAGAAACACCTGCGCCGCTCGTCGGCTTGTCAAAGCTATCCAGTCAAAATCGGTTACCCGGTCTCTCATTTGTGCAAGCGGGCCAGGATCTGACGGCTGGGCGAATTCGATCATCGGAATGCACTCGACCGAACCGCCGAGATCCTCGATTCGTTGGGCAAGGGATCGCGAATCGTCCTCTTGCCGGGTCAGAAGAACCCGCACACCTTCCAGAATGCCGGTCATGAGAGTACCTTGTGCGGCTTCATCAAAAGACCTTCACTCAAGATGGTGTGGAGGTTTTCTACGGCCTTGCGGGTGATCATATCTTTGACAGACGAACCCACCATCGACGCGGCCGTTCCTTCAATTGCGCCAAGGACAGCCTGGGATGTAGATGCCGGATCCAATGAATGAAAGACCCCGGTCCGTGCTCCCTCGCTGAATACTCCTCGCATCATGTCCGCCAGTTGATCCCGCACGTCGACAATGTGATCGGCGATACGCTCGTGGTTATCGTTTCTGCCGTTGAGGGAAAGTCGCCTCAACTCTTCGCGGCGCCAGAGAAGCAGAAGGTTGGGGTACTTCATGAAGAACAGAAACGTCTGAACAACGCAGTGACGAAGGTTCACGACAGGATCCGGCTCGCTGTCGATGACGTCCTCGAGCCTGGTCATCAGGGCGCCCAGACGTTCGCTCAGGACCCGGCGGTAGAGCCCGTCCTTTGAGTTGAAGTAGTTGTACACCGTGCCTCGAGAAACTTCGGCACGTTCGGCGATATCCTCCATCGAGACCTCGGCGTAGTCATTCTCGGCAAAGACATGGCTCGCCGATTCGAGAATCCTGCGCTGTCTGAAAAGACGGGATCTCGTGCCCCGGTTCATCGTTTCTCACCCCCCCGGCAGTCCGCAATGTGGTTGGCCACCTCGGAGAGGATCTCCTGCGCGCCCCCCGTCAGAAGTTCACGAGCCAGTAAATCGCCTACCTCCCCGGGATCTCCACCCCCCGCATCGCCCCTGACAACTCGTTTTCCATCAAGGCTCAGGACCACTCCGCTCAAGTGGATCTCATCGTCTTCGACCGTGGCTATGGCCCCGAGTGGGATGTGACATCCGCCCTCCATCACTCGGAGGAAGGTTCTCTCCGCAGTGGTGGCAAGGCGGGTTTCCTGGTGATCCAGGGCGGAAAGGATCTTTGCGATCTCATCGTCGGATCGGATCTCAACGGCCACCGCCCCCTGAGCAGGCGCGGGAACGAACGGGTCCGGATCCAGTGTCTCGGTGGCGTATCTGTCCAGACCGAGTCGCTTGAGCCCCGCCAGAGCCATGACGGTTCCGTCGATCGGCTCGCCGGTCGGTTCGTTGCCCTCGTCAATTTGCGCGCCGGCTGCTCGCAACCGGGTCGGCACGTTTCCTCTCAGGTCCACGATCTCGAGATCCGGCCTCAGATGCAGGAGCAGGGCGCGCCTCCTCAGGCTCGACGTCCCGATCCTCGCTCCGGGAGGCAAACGGCTCAGATCATGACCATCCCTGGAGATCAGCACGTCACGCGGATCTTCACGTTCGAGGATCGCGCCTATGGTCAACCCGTCCGGCAGGCTCGTCGCCAGATCCTTGAAGCTGTGAACCGCAATATCGCAGCGCCCGTCAAGAAGCGCGTCTTCTATCTCTTTTGTAAAAACACCCACCTGTCCGAGCCCCACGAGCGATGTCGCCTTGTCCCTGTCACCAAGGGTCGAAACCCCCACGACCTCCACATCGATCTCCGGGGAGTTCTTTTGTAGAAGGTAGGCCACTCTTTGCGCCTGCCACACGGCTAGGCGGCTCTTGCGCGTTCCAATGCGTATGGTCTTTTTCATCGGCGTCGGTCACCCTTCCCGTTGAAATCAATCCGGTCTAGACCGAAGAGTTTTCTGGACCAGGCGATGCGCTCGGGATTGGATTCCCGGGCCATGGAACGGATTTCCAGCGTGGGCCAGTGCAGGACCTTGTTCATGAGATCGCGAACCAATCGCCGCGCCACGAGAAGGTCCTCTTCGCTGAACTTCCCGGCAAAGCGCTCGATCTCCGAGTCGCCGAGGCTTTCGTAGTGTCGGCGAAGCTCCTTGATGAGGGGTCCCACTTCGAGAGTGGATTGCCGGGCGAAGAAGGCGTCGGTCTCCTCTCCGATTATGTCCTCGACCGCCGGTGTCTCCTTTTCGCGCCGGCGCAGGCTTCTGTCCACAATAGTGCGCAGGTCATTCATGTCGTTGAGGAAGACGTTACTCAGAGCGCCCACCTCGGGCTCCACGTTGTGGGGCAGGGAGATATCCACGATCAGGAGCATGCGCGATCCGCGACTCTTCATCGCCTCGACTACCATGCCCGCCTCGATCAACGGTGTCTTCGCGCTGGTGGCGCACACAACCACGTCCACCGAAGGAAGCACCTGCCCAATTTCATCGAGAGAAACCGCGCGTGCGCTGAAATCTTTGGCTGCATTCTGCGCGGTCTCGATGGTCCGGTTGGCGATGAACAACTCCCTTGCGCCGTGGTGTTTGAAGTGGCGGGAGAGCAATCGTCCGGTTTCACCCGCGCCCACAACGAGAATGGATCGCCTGCTCAAATCACCGAAGATCCGGTGCGCAAGGTGTACGGACGCTGAAGCTACCGAAGTGGTTCCAGCGCTGATATCGGTTTCTGTGCGGGCCCGCTTGCTGCTGTGAAACGCAGCGGAAAAGAGCTGAGTCGAAAAGCTGCCGGCCGTTCCCAACCCACGGGCAAGCTCGAACGCATCCTGAATCTGGCCCGCGATCTCCGTCTCACCGAGTATCAACGATTCCAGTCCGCATGTGGTCCTCAACAGGTGATCGACGACATCGCGATCCTTCTTGACGTAGACATGCTCGGAACCAATACCTTCGTCCCCTCGCGAGAGGTTTGCCAGCCACTGTTCGAGTCTCGGTCCGACACGATCCGGATCATGCGATGAGGCGTAGATCTCGGTTCGGTTACACGTGGAAAGGAGCACGACCTCGTCGAGGTCCTCGTCTTCCTTGAGGGCAGGAAGGCGCGCACGGATTTCATCGTGTGTAAGGGTGAGCGACTCGAGCAGGTTCAGGGGAGTGAGGCGATGGCTCGATCCCACGAGGATGAGTTCTCGTTTCGCCATGCCGCTATGCTCCGAACTCATGCCAGCTCGCGATCAGCATGTTGACCACCGCGCTCGACAGAACCATTGTGACGAAACCCGTCAGCATCAGGATCGCCACACTGCGATTCGACCATTTGAAAACATAGTGGGCCGCGAGCGAGAAACCGAAAATCGCCCAGAAGATGAACACGCTGATAACCCTGGCATTGAACAGATCGCTCGGATATTTTTCCAGAGCCCAGAGCATGCCTACAACGATTGAGATAGTAAGAAAGACGAAGCCCACCAATGTGGAGCCCCTGTTCATTCGGGCGAGCGTCGTGAGTGACGGCAGCCTGTCGAACAACAGGCCGAACTTCTTTTTCCGAAGCGCCGAATGGAGAAGCAAGAGCATGATGCCGTACACGGCCGACAGGAAGAAAGCGCAGTAGGCCAGCGTGATCGAGCCAGTGTGGAAACCGAACCACGCGTCTTGCAGGATCGGCTTGATCTCATGTGTGGGACCGATGCCGATGGACGAGGATATCTGGATCAGGAATACGAACGGCAACACAAACACGCCGGTCGATTTGTTTCTCCTCCACAGCTCTGCAACCAGGTAGACAATGGCCAGAGCCAGCGCCGTCACCGAGAGAATTTCATAGATGCTGGCCATCGGGTGGTGGCGAAAATGGATGCCGCGCAGAACATTGTAGACTGTGTGAATCAGCACCGAACTCACGAGAAGCGGTGCGGTGAGCCGGCCGGCAATCTTGTTGCCTTTAAGAAAATGAACAAGGTAATTCAAAAAGGTTCCCGCGTATAAAGCCGGAACAAGAAAACGCAATACCTGTAACACAGCGTTCATATTGATGTAATGGTTGCGACCCGCTCTTGGGCAAACCCAAGTTTTGAACAACAGTGTTCAAAAACGGTTCAATTTTAGTGAGAGGTCGCAGATTGTCAACCCGGAAGGCTGGCGAATCATACAGGTCAGGTCAAGTGACTGTGTCACCGGGCTCGAGGTCGCCGTCGAACTCGGCCACGCATAGTCGGTTATCGTCGCCGCCACCGCCGGCGAGCACCATTCCCTCGGAAATGCCGAACTTCATTTTTCGGGGCTTGAGGTTGGCCACCACGATGACTTTGGTGCCCACAAGATCCTGCGGTTGTGCATAGTGGGATTTTATTCCGGCGAAGATCTGCCTGGGTTTCTCCTCTCCCAGATCGACCATCAGGCGAATCAGCTTTTTGGAGCCCTCCACGAGGTGTCCTTCCCGAATGATGCCCACTCGCAGGTCAACCCGGGAGAAGTCGTCGATGGTTATCTCGTCCTTGATGGGCTCCAGATCGTCACTTTCGGCTTTCTCCTCCACACCCTTGGCAGCCTCGACCGATTCGAGCACTTCCTTGAGCTTCTTCTCGTCAATTCGTGGGAACAGGCGCGGGACATCGCCGAGTTCGTGTCCGAAGCTCAGGCCGCCCCATCCCGCGAGCCCCTCGAATGGAACCGAACCGTCCAGGGGCCGTGTCTCTCCGAGGTAGGCGAGGATCTGCGCGCACTTCTTTGGCATGATGGGCGACAGGAGCACCGCGGATATTCTTACGACCTCAAGGGCGGTGTACAACACGCGGGCCAGATCTTCTTTGCGTTCATCGTCCCTGGCCAGCTTCCACGGCGCCATCTCGTTGATGTACCTGTCGGTCGCGGCCATGAGCGAGCGGATGTCTTCAACTGCAACGTGAAACGCGCGATCGTCGAAGTTCTTTGGGTAGGTCTCCAGGAGCTTTTTGGCCATCGCGATCAGGGGCTGCTCCGCGTCAGTTGTATTATGCTGTTCGGGTACCACGCCTCCAAGATTCTTTTTCACGATGGATGCGGTGCGCGACAATAGGTTGCCCAGTCCGTTCGCCAGATCCGAGTTGTAGCGCTCCACGAACAGCTCGTAGGTGAATCCCGCATCCTTGCCGAACTTCATCTCCCGAAAGAAGAAGTAACGCAGGTTCTCTATCCCGAACTGCTCGTGGAAGACGAGCGGTTTCACCACGTTGCCCAGGCTCTTGGACATCTTCGACTCACCGGAGAGCCAGTAGCCGTGAACGTCCAGTTGCTTTGGAAGCGGGATGCCGGCGGCCATGAGCATGGTGGGCCAGTAGATCGCGTGGGTCTTGAGGATGTCCTTTGCGAGGAAGTGATTGCACTCCTTCCAGTAGCGGTCGAAGACGTCGTTTCCGGCGGCGTTCTTCTTGAGGGCGGACACATAGTTGAGCAACGCGTCGAACCATACGTAGGTCACGTATTTGTCGTCGAAAGGCAGGTCGATGCCCCACTCGAGCCTGGTCTTGGGTCTGGAAATGCACAGATCTTCGAGGGGCTGCTTGAGAAAAGAGAGCACCTCGTTTTTGTACCGCACGGGCCTTATCCATTCCGGGTTCTTCTCGATGTGGTCGATGAGCTGTTGCCGATATTTGCCCATCCTGAAGAAGTAGTTGGATTCCTTGACCTCCACGGGCTCCACCTCGTGGTCGGGACACTTGCCGTCCACGAGCTCCGTCATAGTCATATATCGTTCGCAGTCCACGCAGTAGAGGCCGGTGTACTGGTCGAAGTAGATATCTCCCGAGTCGTGAACTCGTTTGAGAATTTCTTGCACGAACTCCTTGTGGCGGGGTTCGGTGGTGCGGATGAAGTCATCGTTGGTGAAATCGATTTGTTTCCAGGTGTCCTCGAAGGTGCCCGCCACCTGGTCGACGAACTCCTGAGTGTTCACCCCGGCCTTTTGCGCGGCCTTCACGATCTTTTCGCCGTGCTCGTCAGTGCCGGTCAGGAAGTAGACATGGTCACCCATCATCACGTGAAAGCGTTTGACGGTGTCCGCCAACGCGGTTGTGTAGAGGTGGCCGATGTGCGGCTGCGCGTTGACGTAGTACAGCGGTGTCGTGATGTAGATTGTGCGGGACATGGGACCTCTGTTTTTCTGTGGCGGGGGGGAGACTTGAACTCCCGACCTCCGGGTTATGAATCCGGCGCTCTAACCAGCTGAGCTACCCTGCCATGGTGCACTCTTTCAACTAGAAAAGGCGAATAGTTCTCTAAGGTAAAACAAAGGGACGGTCAAGGGTGAGGGGGACCACATATCGATAAGACCCCCCTCTCAAACGCCGTCGCACCGGTCCGCCGATCGCTTCATTGAGCAGGATCTCGTCCGCTACCGGATCTGATCTGCTCCAGTGCTCGGAGAAACCGCCGCACGTAGCCTGCAGCATCAGTCTGTGTCTCGATATCCGGACGTCCGTACAAGAACATCGCTGTTCTCACAGGCCCGAGATGAGCCGGATCAGTGAAGTCAGCGTCGAGGATCTCAATAGCGCGAACAGCTTCGTCAGTGTCGAGCAGTGGCAAAAAGCGTCGTGCGATCTCGCTCGTGCCCTGGGGGTAGTTCTCCAAAATGAAAGCAAGATCGTATGCGTCTTTGAACTTCGCGCGTGTCGCCAGTGCCAATGCCTTGAGCACGATGAATGCACCTGGACCGGCAACGAGCACCTCGCGCTCTACCTGCTCACCGTAGAGCGACGATCCACTCAAACGAATTTTCTCGTAGTCACGAAATGCGAGCGGCAGACCGGGTGTAATGACAGCTGCGAAATCGTGTTCCAAGTGCTTCAGCTTGCCAGGTGAATCGCTCTTTGCGCTCGGTGCGATGAGGAAATCGAATGTTGCGCCAGCTCCTTCAGTCATGTGCCATGTCTGGTGTGTCGGGTTTCCGCGCTCATTGCGGTGTTGCGTAAACCCCGCGCCTCGCAAACGCTCCGCGATCGCCTCGTACCGTTTCTCTTCAAAAACGGCCAGGGACAATCCGATATCCAGATCCTTTGTTCCGGAGTACCCATCTACTCCCTCAGGAATCTCTTCTTCCGGAATTAAAAGAGTGGGCACCAATCCGCCAATGATGACGATCTCGTTTATGAAGTCGCCGAGCACCGTGGCCAGATGCAGGCAGGTACGCCGCACCCTAACCGTGTCCTCTGTCGTGTACCCGGCAATCGTCGTTGGTTTTTCAATCATGCGTTTTGCTCACACCCTTCAGACGTCCTCGAACTTCTTGATCGGTGGGAAATACTGAACGCCATTCTCGATCACCTCCGTGATGAAGCGGATGTTTTCCTCCGTTGCGCCACGATCTCGATAGCGTTCAAGGATATCCTTCGGGTGCTTGTACGCACGCAGCTCCCGTGCGATCCGCGTTTGAAACCTAAGCTGTGCGGCCGCTTCCGCGGCCCTTTCTGGATGTCCCTTCAAATCGAGATATATCTGGATCGGGGCGACCGAAACCACTTCTTGACCTCGTCCTGCGTTGTGGAAGACGCCCTCGTCGTTCGGTAGAACCAGCCACAGATTCTCGCCTTGGTCAGTTCGCCAGATGCCTAGATCGTCGAGTAGTTGGTCGTCGGGGAACTGTCGAAGGTAGAATGTTGCAAGGCGAAACGCGGCGAACCTCGACAGCAGCCAGGCCGCGCCCAGTCCAGTTACCGCATACTCCACCTGGCGTTCGTCAAGCCGGCGCGCGAGACTTTTTTGTAGCTCGGCTCCCGACTTTTCGGTGACATGGCCTCGGATGATTCGATGCGCATCGAATCTGTACTCGGCGTGCCACGCGTCAAGGAGCAGATCGTAGTCGATAACCCGGACGCGTCCACCCTTGGGATCGCGGGAGATGTAGCCGCTCTGCTCGAGATTCCGCAAAATGCGACTTGTGAAACCCTCGTCCATCCCAGTCAGACGCGCGAGATCGCGTTGTGTCTGTGTGATCTCCGTGTTCTCGTGCATCAGAAGCCAACGCACAATCCGTGAACTCTTGGCCGCAAACACACTAGATGGACGTCCGCGCCGTTTGAATTGGTTCGGCTTCCCCTCGACATGAATGGCGAGTCCAGGTGCGGCCACTCTGGCATTTCCGGAAAGATCAAGCCAAGAGACATCCGCCTCGGCACAGCGTTTCGCACCCGCTTCACCCATGAACGGGACTACAAGAAGCGGCACATGATCGACCGTCAACTCACGACTATATAAACTCAATTGCTCTATTCCGCGGGATACGGAAGCGACATCGGAGGACGATTTAATCTCTATCAGGAATTGGTGTTTTCCGATTGGCAGCAGGAAATCAGGCCCTTCAGGCCCTGGCAGCAAGCCGCTCACGATCCCACGCGACGGTTCTCCGATATAATGCGCAAGCCAGGCTTCCGTTCTCAGGACCGCTGTTTCTATTGCCTCCTCAATGGCTACCATGCTTGACTATATATCCCATATTGTTCTATTTGTCAATTGACCCACGGGTCAATTTTATGCTTTTAGTCAAACCTCTGGTAATTGCCAAGGTAAAACAAAGGGGCGGTCAAGGGTGACAGACGTCACACGGCGGCTTTTGATTGTAGGGCGTGGGTTTATCCCGCGTCACCTGCCTCGATCGCGCAAAGCGCTTCGCCTATATGTCAAGTGGAGGGTTACGACCCCGATAACTCTCCCAAACACATTACTACAAGTTTGTTTTCGCGACGGGTCCGCCTTCGGATGCGACCAGGCAATGCTGGTCTGATGGGAAAGGAAGGTGACGATGCCGCCTTGAAATTCAGAAGAGTCGTCCAGCGGGTGCAAATCCCGTCCGGTCAAAGCTGAGCCCGGCAGGCCGGTAGCCAGCCT